>VHCZ01000064.1 GCA_016871535.1 Verrucomicrobiota bacterium | reverse complement strand
TGTTACGTTTCACGTTTTACGCATTACAGTTCTTTCTGCCGGCTTTTGCTGCCCCACAAACTTAAGGGCCCCGATTTACTCACTTGACCATTGGAGCCACGGGAGTTATAAAAGCCCGTGTAGCGAAGATCCGACTGCGTACAACGCAAACTCAACCCAACAAACCTATGACAAAGCGTGACTTGGTGGTTCGAATCAGTGAGGAAACGAGTCTGGTTCAGCAGCGAGTTCTGGAGGTCGTTCAGAAAACTCTCGACTACATCGCTGAGGCCGTGGCGAAAGGCACCAAGGTGGAGTTGCGCAATTTCGGTGTCTTTGAAGTCAAGATCCGCAAGGCCCGCGTCGGACGCAACCCCAATGCCCCCGCCGCCGACGTGCGCATTCCTCCCCGGGCCGTCGTCAAATTCAAGCCGGGAAAAGAAATGCGCGAAGCCGTGCTTAAACTTACCCCGAACGAAGGCGCGCCTTCTCCGGCTCAGCCCAAGCCATAGCGTCCGATTCGGTTTTCACACCTCAGGGAGTTCAGGTTTTCTTCCTGGGCTTCCCGCTTGAGTTTGTGGCTAAATCCCAGCATGGAACGTTTGCCGGGTTTTCGCGATTTTTATCCCGAACCGCTGCCGCACCAAGATCAGTGGAGCGCGGACGCGCGCCATTACATTTTCGACGCCTGGCGCAGCGTCGCCCGCCGCTACGGCTTTCGTGAATACGACGGCCCGCCGCTCGAATCGCTCGAACTTTACACGACCAAGAGCGGCCCCGAGATCGTCGGCCAGCTCTACAACTTCACCGACAAAGGCGACCGCGCCGTCGCGTTGCGTCCGGAAATGACGCCCACGCTTGCGCGCATGATCGCGGCGCACGAGCGGAACTACAAAAAGCCCATCAAGTGGTTCGCCATCCCGCAGCTCTTTCGTTACGAACGCCAGCAAAAGGGCCGGCTCCGCGAACATTTCCAGTTCAACGCGGACATTTTCGGCGAAACAGACCCCGCCGCGGACGCCGAATTGCTGGCGCTGCTCATCGATTCGCTTCGCGCGCTCAAATTGACGTCCGATGATTTCGTTGTGCGTCTGAGCAGCCGCACCGCCTGGCGCGAATTCTTCGCGCGCCACGGGAGCCATGCGGAATACGAGGACGATTTCTATCAGGTCATTGACAAATTGGAGCGCACCGAACCGGGGCAAAACGACACGAAGCTTCGCGCCCTGGGTTTCTCTCTCGATCAGGTCCAGGCCTTCATCGCCGCGGCTGAGCCGACGCCCGAACTCGGCACGATCCTGAAAAATCTTGCCGCGCGCGGCCTCGGCGATTTCGTCAAGATCGACTACAACGTGATTCGCGGCCTGGCTTACTACACCGGCGTGGTCTTTGAGGCGTTCGACAAAAAGGGCGAGTTGCGCGCCATTGCCGGCGGCGGACGCTACGATCACCTCGTCAAGCTCATCTCCGGCGGCAAAGTGGATTTGCCCGGCCTGGGTTTCGGCATGGGCGACGTGGTGCTGCTGGAGTTGTTGAAAGACCGGAAGCTTTTGCCGCAATCCGGCGCGCGGATCGATGTCTTCTGCCTGGTGGAAGATGAAACGCTACGGGCTGAGTCATTGCGCCTCGTGCAACAGTTGCGCGAAGGCGGCGCCGGCGTGGAGTATTCGTTCACGCCCGCGAAATCCGACAAGCAATTCAAACGCGCCCTCGAATTGAACGCCGTCTTCATGGTGAAACTGGAGCGGTCTCCCGACGGCACCGTAACCGCGAAGATTAAGAACTTGAAAACACGCGAAGAAAAGACGGCCAGTTTGACCGAGGTCAGCAAGTTCCTGCTAACGTAGGGCAAGCTTCCAGCCTGCCCCTGCAGATCGTAAACTGGGGTCGAGGGTCCCCGATATTTCGACAGAAGTTTTACGAAGAAGTATCCGTCGAAAAAGAATACTGCGGACGGCAGGCTGGAAGCCTGCCCTACTCTTCAGGAAAAGTTCGACAGCCGAAAAACCATTCGCCATCCTTTCGCCCGTTCAACTCCTATGCGTACACTCCTCATCGGCATCGACAGCGGCACACAATCCACCAAGGTCCTGGTCGTGGACGCGAAGAACGGGAAAGTCCTTTCCAGCGCGTCCCAGGCTTACGATTTGATCCCGAACCTTCCGCCAGGCGCGAAAGAACAGCATCCGCACACGTGGCGCGACGCCGCCGCCAAAGCCATCAAACAAGCTTTGAAAGCCGCGAAGGCCGGCGGCTCCGAGGTCAAAGCCATCGGCGTCAGCGGCCAGCAGCATGGGTTCGTCCCGCTCGACAAAACCGGTGCCGTCATTCGCCCGGCCAAACTCTGGTGCGATACTTCGACCGCGGCCGAGTGCGACGAAATCATGGCTCGGCTCGGTGGGCTCAAAGCCACCATCCGGACGATGGGCAACGCCGTGCTCCCCGGCTTCACCGCGCCGAAGATTCTCTGGTTGAAAAAGCACGAACCGAAAAACTTCATCCGCCTGGCCACCGTGCTGTTGCCGCACGATTACCTGAATTTCTGGCTGACCGGCGAGAAGGTCATGGAATACGGCGACGCCAGCGGCACCGCGCTGCTCGACGTCAAAACTCGCCGCTGGTCGGACAAAGTCCTCCGCGCCATCGATTCCGGTTTGGCGGGCAAATTGCCACCGTTGATCTCTAGCGATCGGCCTGCGGGACGTTTGCAGCCGTCCACTGCGAAAACGCTGAGATTGAACACCGACGTTTTGGTCAGCGCGGGCGGCGGCGACAACATGATGGGCGCCATCGGCACCGGCAACACGCGGCAAGGCGTGATCACGGCGAGCTTCGGCACGAGCGGCACGATTTACGCCTGCTCGGAAAAGCCGGTGATCGATCCGCAGGGCGAGATTGCCGCGTTCTGCGATTCGACCAATCGCTGGCTTCCGCTCCTTTGCACGATGAATGTCACCGTCGCGACGGAAATGGTGCGGCGCGATTTTCAGATGAGCCACGCGCAGTTCGAGGCCGCCGTCGCCAAAGCGCCGCCGGGCGCGGACGGATTGCTCTTGCTGCCGTACCTCGAAGGCGAACGCACGCCGAACGTGCCGGATGGCACGGGCGTCTTCTTTGGCGTCACAACGAAGACCTTCACCGCGTCCCACTACGCCCGCGCTGCGATGGAAGGGGTGACCCTGGGGATGAACTACGGCATGCGCCGCTTGGCTGAACTGGGCGTGAAACCGAAGCAAATCCGAGCCACCGGCGGCGGCGCCAATTCCAAAGTCTGGCGTCAGATCATGGCCGACATTTTCAACGCGGAAGTCGTGACGCTGAAAGTCGGCGAAGGCGCGGCCTATGGCGCGGCGTTGCAAGCGCTCTGGTGCTGGCGCCGCGAGCAGGGTGAGAAAGCCTCGATCGCGGACATCACGGATCAATTCGTGCAGTTGAACCGCGCCGAAACCGCGCATCCACGCCAGGACAACGTGCGCCGTTATCAGGAACTGCAAGCCTTGCAGGATGAAACGTCGCGCGCGCTGCGCGGGGCTTTCGTCAAACACCGGAAATTCGTCCTGCGATAGTCGCGTTCAGGACATGGTCTCCTTCGCAGCCTCGCCCCAGCGTTGATGCGCAGGGGCACTATGGGTTCGAGCCCTGCGAATCGATTTGCCACGCGCCGTCGAACCCCAATTGCGCCACCGATTGAACCCGAAAAGTCCTGGCCCCTGCGACTGGAGCTTCAAACTGAAAGGAAATGGTCGCATCCGGGCGAAGTGTGATTGTGGAATGTGTGAAAAGGATGGGAGTCGTCGTGTTGCTGGCGGAGGCGACATCGGGCCAGTTTCCTGCAACGTGCACCTCAAGTCAGTTGGTGGTGGAGACTCGGTCATTTCAAACCAGCCAGCGCTCCCGGACGCTGGTGAAGGTGGGCGACTTCGGCCGCGGTCAATTCGCGGTTGAAGACAGCCAACTCGTCCAGCAGCCCGATAAAACTGACCGCGACGTAAATCCCGGTCTTCTCCAAATCCCAGTCCATGCGCAGATCGTGGCCCCGAATTTCTCCGATGCGTTTGCCATCGATGTAAAGGGCCGAGTGCCCGTCTTTTTGCCCTGTGTCGAAATTCTTCCACGCCAGCGCGACGTGATGCCAATCGCCGGCCTTGAACCCGATGCTCTTCACCCAATGGATCGGCGCGTTGGGATCGGTTTCCGGAATCGATTTCATGCCTTCCAGCACGGCGGGAAAGGCGCCATGGCGAAGGTCGCGCGGTTTGGCGTTGTTGAAATCGACCCAGATGCCGCCGTTGCCCGCGCCTTTCTGGGTGATTTGAATGGGATCACAAAAGGTGGTCTTGAGCATCGTGTTCGGATCGGTGTTGATCCAGAACGAAACCGAGCCCGCCCATCCGCCTTTGCGGTAGGCGATATTGCCCTGGGCGGGGAAGAAGATGCGGCCATTGCGCGGTAACACATCAAGGCATTCCAGGGCTCCGCCGGAAATGCCTTTGCCGCGTGCGACCCGAAAAACGCTGGCGTCAAATCCATCCGTGAAGACGAACTTCCCTGGCTCGGTCTCGTGGTTGAAGCGGGTCCGCAGATTCAGGCTGCCGCCGCCAAAATCCCCTTTGGGCGAATCGTCGAATGACGCGTAGAAAGTGACGGCCCGGCGCAGGGCGGTTTCATCGAGTTTGGTGTCCTGGGCAAGGTTTGAGTTGGCGAGCATGATGAAGAGCAACAGCCACGGCGTGGCCGTCGATTTGGAGAGGTCAACAATTGAGGACATGAGCGTCGTGTGCATTGCGTGGCCGTTGACAAAGTAGCGCAGAATTGAATTCTGTTGTATCGCGGATTTGCAATCCGCAGGTCTCGGCAGGTTTGGCGCGCTTGGATTTCCCGCCGCCCTGCCGAATGCAATTCGGCGATACGGCAGATTGAAAATCTGCGCTACTTTGTCAACAGCCCGGGGCGCGCATTGCCGGTTTGTGCGGCACGCCGCACTCTATTCCATCCTCACCAGCCAGGCGAAGGGTTTTTGATCGAGACAGTATCCCCCCATTACTCCATTACTCCATTACTCCGTGACTCCGTTATCCCGTTGCGTTGTCCCGCCGTCTCCCCTCCCAGTCTTTGCTTGGCGAGACGCGGGGTGGGTTCTACTTTCAGCCATGCGTCAGGTGAGAATGGTCGCTCTCTACCTTCTGATCATTTTTCTGGGAAGCGCTCTGGCCGCGCCGTGGCTTTATAAGCTGCTTCAGGCGTTGGCGAAGGCCGTTCCGGCGTTGAGCGGCCTGGCTGAAACACCTTTTCCCAGAGTCATGAATCGAACGCTCATGGTTTTGGGCGCCCTCGCGCTTTGGCCCCTGGCGCGGGGATTGGGGGTCGGTTCGTGGCGAGAGATCGGATTGAGCAAAAGTGCCACTGCCTGCCGAGACATGACCGTGGGATTCCTGTTCGGGTTGGGATCCCTGGCTTGTGTCGCGGCCGCGGCGCTGGTTTATGGGGCGCGCGGTTGGGTGGCCGAACGCACGGCGATGGAAATCCTGCGGCATCTGGCGAACGCGGCCTCAGCGGCCATCGCTGTGTCGCTGATCGAGGAAATCTTTTTTCGCGGCCTGTTTTTCGGCGGGTTGAGGAAATCGATGCACTGGCCGCTGGCGCTCGGCCTGAGCAGCTTGATTTACGCCGGGGTGCATTTTCTCCAGCGCACGCAATTCGCAGGAGTGGTGGAGTGGACCTCCGGATTCGTGGTGCTGGGGTCGATGTTGCGGGGTTTCGGGGACGTCGGGATGGTATTTCCTGGCTTTCTAAATCTCGCGGTGGCGGGAGCGCTCCTGGCTCTGGCTTATCAATGGACCGGCGCGCTCTACTTTTCCATCGGACTCCATGCCGGGTGGGTCTTCTGGCTGAAGTCCTATGGTTTCTTCTCGAAGGAGGGAACCTCCGGCCATCTCTGGTTCTGGGGCACGGGCAAATTGATCGACGGTTTTCTGGCTCTCGTAGTCTTGTCGGTCATGCTATGCTTGCTGCTGAGAATCAGACCGGTGCCTAAACCGGACTGACGGATGGAGGGGAGAGCACGAATTGTGACAACCGTTCGCTTCGCAGGCCTGGTGAAAAGCTGGCTTGATGCCGGCCTGGGCTTTTTCTATCCTAATGTGTGTCAGATTTGTCGTTCCCAACAGGCGACAGCCGGGGAAGGTTACGTCTGTGCCGGATGCCGGCAAGGCGTGCGGCCGATCCAGGCGCCGTTCTGCGAACGTTGTGGGTTGCCGTTTGAAGGCGAAATCACCACACGCTTCGAGTGTGGCAACTGCCGTGAAATGGAACTGCATTTCTCGTCGGCGCGAGCCGTCGTGTCCGCCAACGGCGTGGCACTGGACGTTATCCACCGCTACAAATACCACCGGGCTCTGTGGTTCGAACCCTTCTTGGCCGATTTGCTCATTGCTCAGGCTGCCCCGCGGCTGCCGCGCACGGATTGGCACCTCATTGTGCCTGTCCCTCTTCATCCCTTGAAACAACGCGAACGCGAATTCAATCAGGCCGAACGGCTGGCCCGGCGACTGAGCGCCGCCACCCGAATCCCGGTTCAATCCTTGCTCCGGCGGGTTCAACTCACCCGGACGCAAACCCTTTTAACCCGTCCCGAACGCGCCGCCAACGTGCGCCGCGCCTTCGCGCCGACCCGGCGATGCCGTCTGCACGGCGAGCGCGTCGTGGTCGTGGACGACGTCCTGACGACCGGGGCAACGACCAGCGCCTGTGCCGAGGTTCTGCGCAAACATGGCGCCGCCGAGGTGTGCGTCTGGACCGTTGCCCGTGGCGTCTAAACCGACTAAACTTGGCACCCACCATCACCATGGCTACCACCACGTTCACCAAGAAGCGTCTCGGGCTGGAAACTCCGGAATCTCCTGCCCCGCCGCCGCCGCCGCCGGGTCCGCCGGCCAGCTTTCCGAAGAAGCCAAAGATTGGTCAAACCAAGTCCCGAAAGCGCGATATCCCGGAGGGGTTGTGGACCAAGTGCCCCAAGTGCTCGGTCATGCTTTATGACAAGGAGTTGGACGAGAACCTGAAGGTTTGCCAGCGTTGCCACCATCATTTTCCGATCGGCGCACGCGAACGCATCCATTCCTTGGTTGAAACCTGTTCTTTCCAGGAGATGGACGCCGAGATGACCAGCCTTGATGTCCTTGAATTCACCGGCGTCGCTTCCTACGCCACCAAACTGCAGGATTACCAAAAGTCCACCGGCCTGAAAGATGCCGTGATCACCGGCGTCGGAAAAATCAACGCGCACAAAGTGGCGCTGGGTGTCATGGACTTCAATTTCCTGGGCGGTTCCATGGGGTCCGTCGTGGGAGAAAAGCTCACACGGATGATTGAAACGGGGACCTCCAAGAGCCTTCCGGTCATCATTATTTCCACGAGCGGCGGAGCGCGCATGTATGAAGGCATGTTCAGCTTGATGCAAATGGCGAAAACGTGCGGCGCCCTGGCTTACCACGCCAAACAAAAGCTCCCTTACATCAGCGTGCTGACCCACCCAACCACCGCGGGCGTCATGGCCAGTTTCGCCAGCGTCGGCGACCTGATTATCGCCGAACCTGGCGCGATGATCGGTTTTGCCGGGCCACGCGTGATCAAGGACACGACGCAATCGGAATTGCCGCCCGGATTTCAAACCGCGGAATTCCTTCTGGAACACGGGTTGATCGATGCGATCGTGCATCGCAAGGAGATGAAGGAACGCCTTTCCTATTACCTGGACTACCTCACCGAAGGTCAGCGTCAGATGGCTTCGTTAGGTTGAGCTTGCAACTGGTAAGGGTCCCTGACAGGTGCGATTGAAAGTATCAGTCAGCAGCATTAGCCATGAACCCGGTAGGGCGAGTCCGTCCCGGCGAGCCGCTCGACGGGTTTGGAACACGTGTGATTCGGCTCGCTGGGGACAGGCTCGCCCTACCGTCAGGTTCATGGCAAGAACTGCTGCATCAAGTTTCTTGCCCATTCACCAATTTAACGATTTAACCTATTTAACGCTGGGACGACTTTGTTGTCCCTTGGCGCCCTGTATATGGTTTTGGTCATCGATAACTACGACTCTTTCACTTACAACCTCGTGCAGTATCTCGGCGAGATGAAGGTGGACCTTCAGGTCCACCGCAACGACCAGATCAGCCTGGAGAAAATCCGCGAGCTTGAGCCAGAGCGGATTCTGGTGTCCCCAGGCCCTTGCTCGCCGCGCGAATCCGGTTTGTCGAACGACATCATCCGCACCTTCGGGCCACGCATTCCCCTCTTCGGCGTTTGTCTGGGTCATCAGTGCATCGGGCACGTCTTCGGGGCGGACGTCGTCATCAATTACCGGATGATGCACGGCAAAACTTCACCCATAAAACACAACGGACAAGACCTGTTCCGCTCCATGCCCAATCCGTTTGTGGCCACGCGCTACCATTCCTTGGTGATCAAGCGCGACACCATTCCGGATTGCCTCGAGATTACGGCCGAGTCCGACGAAGGGGAGGTCATGGGCGTCCGGCACAAAGAGCATCCGATTTGGGGCGTGCAGTTTCATCCGGAAAGCATTCTGACCGAGCACGGCCGGACCATCCTGAAGAACTTCCTGAGCCTGTCTTAGATCGATTCCGACCTCTATGTCCCTTTAGTCCTTCGAGATTCACTCGTCCTGAACCGATCCCGCATGAACCCTTTGACCCTGACCGAGCTCGAAGCCGGACTCGACGCGATTCGAGGCGCGCCCAAGGACGCCGGCGTTTTGCAGTTGATTGTGCGCCGGCCGCAGAACGGCCAACGGGAGGTCCTGCAAGCAGGACGCCTGGAATTGACCGACGGTCTCGTCGGCGACAATTGGAAAACCCGCAGCCACTCCCGGACGCCGAATCCGGACACGCAGCTCACCGTTACGAATTCTCGCGTGATCGCGCTGCTGGCGCAGACTCAAGATCGTTGGCCGCTCGCGGGGGACCAACTGTTCATCGATCTGGATTTGAGCAAAGACAATGTGCCCTCTGGGACGCGATTGGCCGTCGGTTCGGCAGTGATCGAGGTCACTCCACCGCCCCACACGGGCTGCAAGAAATTCATGGGGCACTTTGGGCAGGAAGCCTTGAATTTCGTCAATTCACGGACTGGCAAGCACCTTCAACTGCGCGGCATCAATGCGAAGGTCATTCAGCCCGGCATGATTCGCGTCGGGGATGTCGCCAAGAAGCTTGCTCCGGAAGGATGCGTTACGGCCTAATCAGTAATCGGTGATCAGTGATCAGTTGTCAGTTGTCAGTTGCCAGTTGCGATCCTGACTGACGACTGACAACTGGCAACTGGCAACTGGCATGGCAACTGGCAACTGGCAACTGGCAACTGAATACTGATTACTGAACTCCGCTCTTTTGCCAGCGCGGACTTCAATAGAGAACCTTAAAGACCTGGAAGGTGAACCAACCCAATGCCGCCCCCGCAGGGATATCCACCACATAGTGCTGCTTGGTAAACAGGCAGCTCAACGCGATCAGAAACGGGAAGAGAAAGACCAACGGGCCCAGTTCCGGCAACAGATGCAGCGCCGTCAATGTCGCCACGGACGTGTGCATGCTCGGAAAGCTGTTCGAGCGTGCGTCGAAACTTTGCACGAAAGCCAGGAAACGCTCCGACCGGCCGCGGCGCGCATTGCACGTCCGCCACTCCACCGGGACGGCCACTGGAAATAAAGTGAAGAACGTCATCTGAAATCCCAGGAGCACCGTGTAGCTGATCGCGACGTAAAGAAAGTGCCGGGGCGATTCGATGATCCAATTGATGGCGAGAATCGCCGGGTAATACAGACAACTGTAAATCCAGACCCAGCGGGGACGGTAAGGGATGGCCTCGTCGATCCGGAGGCGCAGTTCACGCGGCGCCGTCAGGTGATTGCGCTGGCACCAGAAATAGAATTGGTAAACGCCCACGATCAGAAACACGCTGATGACCAGTTGAATGATGTAGTCTGTGGTTCGCATAAGCTGTGACAATCCCCGTTCATGGTGCTCTTCCCGCCAACCAATGAGGCAGTGCCGTTGTGAGCGGGGGAACATACGTGATCAACAAGACGCCCACCAGCAGTACGAGGAGCATAGGGAGCGCCGCGCGCGTCACTTCGGGGATCGGTTTCCCGAAGCGGTAGGACGCCAGAAAGAGATTCATCCCCACCGGCGGCGTCAGATATCCGAGTTTCAGGTTCGCGAGAAAAATAATCCCGAGGTGGACCGGATCGATGCCGAAAGCAACGCCCATCGGCACAATCAGCGGAACGACCACGACGATCGCCGAGAAGATATCCATCAAGCATCCGACCCCGAGCAACGCCAGATTGAGCAAGAGCAGGAAGAGCCACTCGGATTGGACTGCGCCTTGAATCCATTCCACAGCGCGCGTCGGCACGTCCGCCATGATCAAATAGTGCGTGAACCCCATGGCCACGCCCAGAATCAGGAGCACCCCGCCCACGAGCAGGCCGCACTCGGCCATCACGCGCGGGATGTCGCGGATGATCTTGAGATCCCGATAAAGAAACGTCTCCACGATGAATGCGTACAAGGCGGTCACCGCCGCGGCCTCGACCGGCGTCGCGAACCCGCCGAACAGGGCCCCCAGCGCCACGACCGGCAGCAGCAGTTCCCATTTCGCTTCCCAAAGCGCGCGCCGGGCCTCGGCCCAGTTGAAGGATCGCTTTTCCTCGTTCGTGCTGGGGCCTTGCCGGATGCCCCACCACGCGGTCAGCGCAACCATCAGGATTCCCGGCCCGATTCCGCCGAGAAACATTTTCTCCATGCTGACCTGCGCGGCGTCGGCATTCGCCACGTCGAGATTGGAAACCACGGTGCTGGCGACGATGGAATAAAGAATCAGGGGCAAACAAGGCGGGAACAGAAGTCCGAGCGATCCGGCGCCCGTCAGCAAACCGAGAGCGGTTCGCTCGGAATAACGCGCCGCCAGCAACACTGGCATGAGCAATCCGCCCAGCGCCAGTATCGTCACGCCCGACGCGCCGGTGAACGAAGTGAAGAACGCGCAGACCAAAGCTGTGGCCACGGCCGGTCCGCCCCGAACATGCCCTGCCAAAGCCTGGAACACTCCCACGAGCCGTTTCGAAGCCCCGCCTTCGGCCAAAAAATATCCGGCCAAAGTGAACAGCGGAATTGTCGGCAAGGAAACATTGGTCACGAGCGAGTAATGCTTCAAGGGAACGGTGGCCAGCGGCAAGCCATCGCTCCAAAAAAGGATCAGTGCGGCGCCGCCCAACAAGGCAAACACCGGCGCGCCCAGAACCGCGGCGACGAAGAGGCCTGCGAGAGCCAGCGGCGGCCAAACAAACACAACCGGGATAGCGCTCGCAAGCAATGCGCCGAGCAACCGGCCGCGCCACGCGTCCGACGCATGCCAGACGAGTCTCAGCGCCACGGCGGCGAATCCGAGCGGCAGCGCCAATTGCAGAATCCAAATCGGAATCCCATACGCGAGGATTTTGCCGCTGGCCTTTTCCGTGAGCAGGAAGCGCCAACTCGCCAGGGCGAGCAGGACACTGATTCCGGCCGCGACCGCATTCGCGCTCACGAGCGCTGCGGCTTTGGCTCTGCCCTTCAACAAAGCTGACAGCGACGACAGCGAGAGGAGCCGGCCTTCGCGCGCCGCCATCGCGCCGCCCAGCATGCCGACTATCAGCACGAAGTGCTGGACCAATGCGCTCGATCCGGAGATGCCCGTATGGAAGATTTTTCTTAGAGGAACCTCGATCAACGGCAAGAGCGTCATGGCGCCGAGCGCGAGCACGATCAGAAGGTTTTCGCCGGAACGCAGCAACGGCCAGGACCGCCGTGCCATGCACCCAGCCCATGAACCGAAAACTGCAGGGACCGCAGCCTTCAGGCTGCTTCCGCGCACGCTCCGGAGTCGGGCGCTGAAGCGGCCTAAAGGCCGCAGTCCGGAGGAACGGTTCATGAGAAGCTCCCTTGGTTTCAGAACCATCCCCACGGTCCATGAACTGTCAATGGCAGGGCGGCGCAGCCGCGCCGCTGCATCGATTGAAAACTGGCTGCGCGGCAACTCAGCTCTGCCAGGTTCATGGATAGCGCTTCGCCCATACGCAGAGATTTGGTCGCTTACGTGGACTTCTCCGCTTTGGCCGCCCGGTATTCCTTCAGCAGCATCTGCACTTCATCGAAGACTTCCGCCGGCACGATGTCGCCGCGGATTCTGTGGTTCACTCCCTCAACCACCTTGCGCCATTCCGCCGCCACCTCCGGCGTCACCGGATGGACTGTTAATCCGCGCCGTTTCATGGCGCCGACCGATTCGTCGCTTTCTCGGCGGCTCTTGGCCTTGATTTCCTCCCCGGCGTGCGCGGCAGCTTCCAACAACGATTTCTTGGCTGTCGCGGGAATCCTGTCCCAGGTTTCTTTCCTCACGACGGCTGCGCCGACCAGCGGCGCCCAATTCAAGTCGAGCATGTGCGGCGCGCGCAAATCCAATTGGCCCGCCAGGGAAAAGATGGGCGGAACGCAGAACGCGTCGATGAGGCCCGTGTTCAACCCGGTCACAATCTCCGCCGTTTCCAGCGGCACCGGATGGAAGCCGGCCTTCTTCATGATATCGACCTGCTTTTCGTTGCCGGCCCAGGCGAAAAGTTTCATCTTCCGCAAATGGTCCGGCCGGACCATCGGCTTTTTGGAAAAATAGCGAACCCATCCGGCATCGACCCAGAACAAGACCACGAAGCCTTTTTCCAAAAGCCGCTTCTCCAATCGGGGCCGCAGCTTCTCGTTCACGTAATCGAACTCCTGCAAATCGCGAAACGTCATGGGCATGCTCTGAAGGCCGGCGACGCCTGTCTCGATGTCGCCCAGGCCCACGGCGGTGAGCAACCCCGCGTCGAGCGTGCCGATCCGCATCAGTCGGACCATGTCTGCTTCTCCGCCCTGATTGCCGTCGGGAAAAATCTTGAGCTTCACTTTGGCGTCCGTGGCGCGCCGCCATTTTTCGCCCATGGCCAGGAGAGACTGATGATAAGAGGCCCCGCGCGGCGCAATGGTGCCGAGGTTGATGTGCAAGGCCGATTCGGCGGCGAACAACTGGCTTGCGGGCATGAGGGCGGCCAGGAATCGAATCGCAATCCAGATCGATCGGCACTGTGCGGCAAACGTTGAAATCCGCTGATCTGTGGCTCTCATGATAAGTCTCCTTAGAGCGTGTCCGAAAATTCCGCGGGGTCCTGTTTTCGCGCCAAAGGCCGGATGGCGAGGCGCGACGAAGGAGAATATCCTCCCTGGATCTTCGACTGAGGAGCAACGAAGCCAGGCGGCCTTTGGCGCGAAAACCCTCCGGGCGGCGGGTCTTTTGTCCGTGGCCTGCGTTGGCTCGGTCCTTACAGCCCGCGTTGGGGATGCTCGGACCTCGCCGCCTTGGCCACAGCCAAAATCCCTCGCCGCAGGACCCCGCGCAATTTTCGGACACGCTCTTAGTTGGTTTGGTTTTTGTTGAGAAAGAGTTCGTCCGCGCGGCCAAGCAGCCAGCGAGCGCGCCTTTGCATGATCAGATTCGCCAGCCGCCATTCCGGTCTCGCGTTCGCATCGATAGCCAGCGCGCGCTGGAGCAACGTTTGAAATTCGGCGCGGTTCTGTTTGGTGACACAGACCGATTCGGCGAACGCGACCAGCGGCCCGGCCTGCTGTCCCTGGCAGAGAGCCATCGCCCGGTCGAAGTGGTGTTTCGACCGAGCGATGGGATCGCCGGTTCCTCCCGACCGGCACAATTCGTAGGAGATGAGGAAGGAATGAATCGCGCCCGCGTTGAAGCGCTCGTCCAGTTCGAGCGCCCGATCCATCAACGCCTCGATCACCGGCAAATCGCCAATCAAATCTGGATTGTCCTTTTGCACCGAGACCGCGGCGGCCCATGAAACTGCCGTCCAGTAAAGCAGCGGGACGTCGGACGTGTGTGCCGCGCGCGCGGTTTGCCGCGGCGTTTGTTGAAGCGCTGTGGTAAAACCAGGATGGCTCGCGTCGAGTCCGCGCAATCCGTAGTCTCGCGCCCGCAAATAGAGCCGGCGGGCGCGGGCGCGCAACGCCGTGGCGGCGGCCAGATCCTGGTCCTCCATTTCGTCCGCCTCCTGTTGAACGAAGGCGTACGCGTATTGAGTAAATCCGCTGGAGGTGGCAAAGAGCAGCCCCTCGTGATGCGGGCTTTCGGCGAGCAAACTCTCCATGAGTTTCAGACTGAACGGCGCGGCGTCTTTGACCAAATCTGGATCGTCTTCGGCGGAAAAGGAGGTCCCGCCGCTGGCCAGCGCGTCTCCGAGTTTGTTGATCGCCATCTTTTTGATCGCGCAGCCGCTGGTGGTGAGGGCGGTGACGAGTGCACAGCAGCAAAATGAAAGGGTCTTCATGGAGTGAAATTCGGATTAGCTGTCATGGGAGTTCGTATAGCGCTTTGCCCGCGTGACGTGTTAATCGATAAACTTCGATGATGAATTGAATTAATCGATGTCGCCGTGTGCGGGCACTTCGCCCAAGCTGTCGCTCGTGGATTCGCTGTCAGCCGTCTCCCGGACCGTGGCTTTTTGGTCGCTTCAACGCCCCCGGTCGCTCCCGTTGGGTGGGGGCGCTGGCTTAAGCCACTCAAAGCTCCGAACAGCTTATGGGTTTCCTGCTGGCGCGCGTCAGATTTCTCATACAAAGTTCAGCCGGCCGGTGTCTATGGTTCGAAACACGTGAGCGACAGAAGTCAGAATGATTTTGCCTGGTGCGAGAGGCTTTACGATGCCAAGGCTCGCGAATTGATCCTTTATGGCCGCGCGCTCGGCTTGAGCTACGGCGAGGCCGAGGACGTTTTGCAGGAAACTTTCCTGGCTCTGATGAAGCGCGGCGCGCCTCCCCAAAAACCGGAGCACTATTGTTTGCGGAGTTTCCGGAACCGGGCACTCAACTACCGCCGTGGCCTTTGGCGGCGTTTGACGGGGGAACTGGAATCCACGCGCTGGTTCGAGCGTTCCGAGGACGAGACGCCGGCTGAACGCGCCGCCATGCGCGGCCTGGCCAAACTCCCGGCGGAGCAACGCGAGGTCATCGTCCTGAAAATCTGGCACGAATACACCTTTGAAGACATTGGCGAGTTGCTGGACATCTCGCCGAACACCGCCGCGGGCCGTTATCGATACGGCCTGCAGAAGTTAACCGCACATCTACGCGGAGGAGATTATGAACGATTCGAATCCTTGGGTGAATCAATTGCGCTCCTGGACCCCGCGTCCCCCGTCAAGAGCGCTTAAACGAAAACTTTTTTCGATTGCGGCCCCGAAGAAAACGGGCGCTGCGGCAGCTGTGTTCCGCGTAGCGCAGATTTGCAATCTGCCGTATCGCAGGATTGCATCCTGCGTGGCGTCGGCGGTTCGCGGCGCGCTGAGAATTCCTGGCGCTCTGCCGATTGCAAATCGGCGATACAGCAGACTGCAAGTCTGCGCTACGCCGAAACCAGGGTCGTTAGACATGGGCGCGGGCGCCGATCTGATCGGAAGCTGGCAATGGCTCGCGCCGGTGCCGGGCTGTTTGCTGGTCCTGGGCGGAATCTTCAATCCCAGGGACCGCGAACTGGCCCATCTGAGCGTGTCTGACACGAACAACTTGCTGGCGGTCCTGACCACGCAGCGAACCTATGCCGCTTATGTCTCAGCGGGATTCCACACCCGCCAGAATGCGGTCGGCTCGGACACTTTTGAATGGACAAACAGCCAGGGTTTGCCTTCAAGTGTTGCCCCTTTTTCGACCTATAACACGAATTACGCGGTCCGTTAGCGACATCGATGATCAATCAACAGAAAGTGCGTTTGACACCTGAGCTGCTGTTCCTCGCTGATCCCGGCGGCTGCCCGTCTGGGTCTGACGAGGTTGCGTTCTCCCTCACCCCGGCCCTCTCCCCTGAGGAGAGGGTGAATCGAACGCCGCGCTTCGAGGCGCCTGGCGCATTTGACTGGTCGAAGTGCAGGATGCCGAGTTCCCTCTCCCACGAACTCGATTCAACCGCGGATTACACGGATCACGCGGATAAATCCGCTTCTCCATCCGCGAAATCCGCGAAATCCGTGGTGAACAAGTCCGTTCAGGTATCCAATGTGCGAAACGTTTCGGAGAGCGCTCTCCCTGAGGGCGAGGGGAAAGGGAGGGTTCGAAACCGGGAACGCCGCCTTCGCTAGCAGCCAAGAACAGCAGCCGTTTTATCACGCATGGACAAACCGACTCCGGCGAAATCCGCACCGCCCTCCAGTCCGGCCTCCCCTCCGCCCCCGAAAGCGCCCTCCGTCATCCGCGTCCCGGCCAAACTGCCGCCTTTGTTTCGCCGGATTGACTGGATCACGTTTGGCGTAGTCACGCTGCTGGTGCTGACCGGTTACTGGCTCACCCTGGCGCCGGATCTCACCTTGGAAGACGCGGGCGAACTGGCGGTCGGCTCCTATTACGCCGGCGTGCCTCATCCGCCTGGCTATCCGGTGTGGACGCTTTACACGTGGCTTTTCACGCACATCCCGCATTCGAACATCGCCTGGCGCGTTGCGTTGTCGTCGGCGGTGGCGGGCGCTTTTGCGTGCGGGCTGCTGGCTTTGATGGTGTCGCGCGGGAGCAGCATGATGCTCGAAGGGGTGGCGGAATTGAAAGGAATCGCGGCTCACTGGGAAAGCGCAATTTGCCTGGCGTCGGGGTTCGTGGCCGGGACGCTCCTGGGCTTTAACGGTTACGTGTGGAGCCAGGCGGTGATTGTCGAGGTTTACACGCTGAGCATGCTGTCGTTCATGGGGGTGTTGTGCTGTTTGTTCCGGTGGATTTATGCGCCGCAGCAACTGCGCTATCTCTACTGGGCGTTCTTTTGGTTCGGGATATGTTTCACCAACCACCAGACGCTCATCGTGGCAGCGATGGGATTGGAGCTGCTGGTCCTCATGGTCCGGCCGGAACTGGGCCGCGACATGTTTCTCGGCAACGGCCTCGTGTATGTGCTGGGCCTGATCCTGAAAGGAAGCGGCAAGCTCACGGCGTTCGACAGCAATTTCCCGCTGTTCATGATTTACAATTTCGTCGGTCTGAAATCGATCGCGATTGCCGCCTACTTGACGATGAAGACCGGGCGTCTGGCCTCGGAGTGGAAACCTGTGCTCTGGTCGCTGGCGGTGTGGATTCTGGGCGCTTCCTTCTATTTCTACATGCCGATCGCGTCGATGACGAATCCGCCGTTGAACTGGGGCTATCCCCGAACGGTCGAAGGCTTCGTCCACGCTTTGACGCGCGGCCAGTACGAACAGACCAATCCGACCAGCAGCGTGATCCGGTTCGTTGACCAGGTTTGGTACGTCTTTGCGGATGGCGCGGTCAGTGAATTCGGGCGGGTCAATTTGCTGACCGGCTTGATTCCTTTCCTCTTTTATCGGCGATTCCAAAAGCGGGAGCGGGCGTGGATCGTGGGTTTGTCCGGGGTGTTTGTGTGTCTGGCCTTTCTGTTGTTGGTTCTGCTGAACCCGAACACGGACTTGCAAAGCCGGACCCAGGCCCGCGTTTTCTTCACCTTCTCCCACATCGTCATCGCCATTGCCATCGGCTACGGCATCACGCTGCTGGCGGGTGTGCTGGCGACGGAGTACAGGGTGTACCGTTCCATTATCTTGTGGAGCGCCGCCGCGGCTTCAGGCATCGAATTGTACAGTTTGTTCGACACGTTTTCGCGGACGCAATTCCCGCTCACGCAAGCGGCGGCCACGCTGGGCCTGGGCATCGCGGTCGTGTTCACGCTGGTGATCCTGGTGTGCCGGGAACGGGCGTTCTTGCCGCTGTTGCTCGGATTGCTGGCGTTGAGTCCCGTGCGTTCAATGCTTTCAAATTGGGCGGACAACGAACAACGCGGCCACCTGTTCGGCTATTGGTTTGGGCACGACATGTTTACGCCGCCCTTTGGCATTTACCCGGAGATGCCGAAGCATACGATCCTGTTTGGCGGGACGGATCCGGGGCGGTTCAACCCGACCTATATGATTTTTTGCGAGAGTTTCCTCGATCCCAAATACAAGCCGCTCGACCCGAAATTCGACCGCCGCGACGTTTATTTGATCACCCAGAACGCGCTCGCGGACAAAACTTACCTCGATTACATTCGCGCGCATTACAATCGCAGCGCGCAATCCGATCCCTACTTTTTCTCAGAACTATTGCGGACCGACAAGGAACGCGAGCTTGGGCGAACCAACCTTCTGGCGCGCGCGCTGTTGCCGCTAGACCGCCATTTCACGCAATTGGGCGAGCGCATCGAAAAGCGGCGTCGCGACGAGGGCGTTTATCCGCCTTACGAAATCAAGACACCGACGAACGAGGATTCGCAGCAGGCCTTTCACGATTACCTGAACGACGCGGCCCGCCGGCTCCAGCACGACACGCAGTTCCCGAACGAACCCAAGCAGCTCAAGCCCGGCGAAGGCGTCGCCTTCACGAAAGATGGCCGCGTGCAAGTCAGCGGCCAGGTCGCGGTCATGTCCATCAACGCGCTCCTGGCCAAGGTGATCTTCGACAAGAATCCGACCAACGAATTCTACATCGAAGAAAGTTTCCCGCTCGACTGGATGTTCCCGTATCTGACGCCGTACGGGATCATCATGAAGATCAACCGCAACCCGGTTCCGGAGATCACGCAGGACATGATCGACAAAGATCACGCGTTCTGGACCCAGTATTCCGAGCGGCTGATCGGCAACTGGATCACTTACGACACGAGCATCAAGGAGATTTGCGATTTCGCCGAGCGCGTTTATCTGCGCCACGATTTCACGGGATTCAAAGGCGACCGGCGGTTCATCCGCGATGACTTCGCCCAGAAAGCCTTCTCCAAACTGCGCAGCGCGATCGGGTGGATTTACGGCTGGCGGCTCAGTTACGAGTGTCCGGACACTTACCGGCCCAAAACCCCCGCCGAGCAACAACGCCTGATGAAGGAAGCCGAGTTCGCCCTCAAACAATCCTACGCGTTTTGTCCGCTCAGCCCGGAAGCGCTCTACAAGTATGTCAACTTGCTGATTCTCCAAGGGCGGTCTCAGGAAGCGCTGATGATCGCAGAGACGAGCTTGAAATTCGATCCGAGCAATCCGGTGTTCCAAAGTTACGCCGCCAACCTTCGGAACATTGGAGGATCTCAATCGCAACTCACCCAGGCGCAAAGCCAGTTCGCGGCGCTTGAACAGCAGTTTAATGCCAATCCAACCAACTTCGCGCTCGGTCTCCAACTGGCCTCGGCCTACATCCAGCTCCAGCGCGGCGACGCCGCGGTCCCGATCCTCGACCAAATGAGCGCCCAGCCGCAGGCGGACGCCGGGACGCTGTTGCAGATCGCGCAATCTTACGCGCAACTCGGCAAGAGGCCGCAGTTGGATGGCGTGGTGCAGAAGCTCAAAGGCCTCCAACCTGCCCTCGAGCAGCAATACCAGGCGGCGACCAACAACACCGAACTCGCGTTCCAGTTGATTTACGTCTATTTGATGACGCAGCAAACCAATGCCGCGACGAATCTGACAGATCAAATCGTGGCTCGGCCGGACGCCGATGGCGCGACGCTCTTGCGGGCGGCGCAGGTGTACAATCAGTTGCAGACCCCGGCCAAACTGGAAGTAACTCTGCAGAAGTTGGTCGCCGCGGTCCCTACCCATCCCGAAGCGTGGTATGACCTGGCGGGCGTCCAGGCAGCGCTGGGCAAACCCGCCGAAGCGATCACCGCTCTACAAACGGCCGTTCAGCTGAGCCAGCAACGCCTCTCCACACAGGCAACCGCGCGGGATTTGCGCGTGGAAGCAGGAACCGACCCGCGATTTGCCAGCCTGAGGGCGGATGCGAACTTCCAAAAGCTCCTCAAGCCGCAATAGGACCACTCCCGACTAAATCAACCCCCGTGAGGCGGTGCTTGTAGCTCGTAGTTGAGCACCGCCAGGCAGTAGATCGCAGCGGTTTCACTGCGAAGAATCAGTTGGCCCAACGTAACTGGCAGGGCGCCGCTGCTGGCCACCGCATTGATCTCCGCCGGCGTAAAGTCGCCCTCGGGCCCTACCCAAACGCACACTGATTTGGGCAGCCGTTGATGCTCGGCCTGGAAGGTCGTGAAATAGGACCTTGGATGGCGCGCGTTGTTTCGGAGCGTCGCGATCAAAGCCAGATCGGATTTCTCTTCCCGAGCGAGAAAACCCGCCGGGGATAACGGAGAATCTATTTGCGGCAGCCAGGCCGATCCGCATTGCTTGATGGCCTCAATGGCCGTGCCGCGCCACTTCTCGACTTTCGCGGAGGCGCTCTCCTCGCTGACTTGCGCCACCGTTCGCTCGGAGAGAACAGGCACGATTCGATCCGCGCCTAACTCCGTGGCTTTCTGCACGATCAGATCCATGGTCTTCCCTTTGGGGACGGCCTGGACGAGCGTCAATCTGTAAGGCAAGGGCTGGATGAACACTTTGTTCTTTACCGCCAGGGTCACGCAGTCGCCGCTTAGCCCGGTGATTTCACAGAGAAACTCGTACCCGGCTCCGTTCAGGACGACCACGCGTTCGCCGGGCCGCAGGCGGAGCACGTCGGCGGCGTGGTGGGCTTCGCCGTCCGTGAGAGTCAGGATGGCGGATTGTGTCTGTTCAGGCGGAAGATAGAAGCGGTGCATGGGCTATCTCAGGGCGAGGATTGGGATTAGGAGTAAGATTAGGATTAGGATTCGGAGCGGGCGGCAAAAGATAGCCAAACAAAGGAGCGGTTCCTCATCCTAATCTTACTCTTACTCTCACTCTTACTCGTAATCGGCCTTCCTCTATCTGAAGAAATTCTTCGCTTTATCGAAGAATCCTTTGCTGATTGGGTTGACCGTTGAGTCGCACAATTCGGCGAATTCCTGGAGCTTGGCTTTCTGCGCGGAATTGAGGTGCGTGGGAACTTCAACCACTACCCGGACGTGCAAATCTCCCTGGCCGTACCCCTGGACGTTCCGCACGCCCTTTCCCTTAAGGCGGAAAACCGTTCCGTTCTGGGTCCCCGGAGGCATCTTAATCTGGGCCTTGCCGGTCAAGGTCGGAACCTCGATCTCACCGCCCAGGGCCGCATCGACAAACCGGACCGGCACCTCGCAAACGAGATCGTCGCCATCGCGCTGGAAAATCTCGTGGGCTCGGACGTGGAGCACGACGTATAAATCGCCCGCCGGCCCGCCCCGCCCGCCCGCCTCGCCGTTGCCCGAAGAACGCAAACGCGCCCCGGCATCGACCCCGGCGGGGATTTTGATTTTGATCTTGGACGTTCGTTCTTTGCGTCCGGCCCCGTGGCAGGAACGGCAGGGCTTCTCCAGGACCCGCCCGGCGCCCTCGCACCGCGAACAGGTTTGGGCAATGCTGAAGATGCCGCGCGACATCACGACTTGCCCCCGGCCCCCGCAAGTTGGACAAACCTTGGTCGCCGATCCGCTCTCCGCCCCGGATCCGTGGCAGACCTCACAAGCATCGAGTTTGGTGACTGGAATCTCCCTCTCGCAACCCAGCGCGGCTTCCTCGAAGGTGATCTCCATGTCGTAACGGAGATCCGAACCGCGCTGCGGCCCGCCGGGGTCGCGATGGCCGCCGCCGAACAAGTCGTCGAAAATGCTGCCGCCGCCTCCAAAGACTTCGCGGAAAATTTCGAACGGATCGTGAAAACCGCCGCCGCGTCCCCCGGCGCGCATGCGCGGATCGAAAGCGGCGTGTCCGTATTGGTCGTAAGCGGCGCGCTTCTGGGGATCGCTCAAAGCCTCGTAAGCCTCCCCCAGTTCCTTGAACTTCTCTTCCGCGGATTTGTCGCCCGGATTTTTGTCCGGATGATACTTTAAGGCGAGTTTGCGGTACGCTTTCTTGATGTCCTCCTCGCTCGCGCCCCGCTCGACGCCGAGGACTTCGTAGTAGTCTCGTTTGGCCATAGCGGTTACGCCCCGGGTTTTTTGGCGACGACCACGGTCGCCGGGCGAAGCAAACGATCGCGCAACTTATAGCCTTTTCGCAGTTGTTGAAGCACGTGGCCATCCGGCACCTCGGCCGATTCCTGCTGGGAAACGGCCTCGTGCCAGTTGGCATCGAAGAGTTTGTTCGAGGCGTCGATTTCCTCCAGACCGGCCTCCGCCACCAGGGACTTGAGCTGGCTGTGAATCATCGTGATGCCGGTGCGGATCGATTCGACGGAACTGGATTGGGGTTGGTTGGCGGCGGCGGCGGCCATGTCGAAATTATCCAGCACCGGAATGAGTTTCTCCAGCAAGGACTCATTGGCATACTTGACCGCATCCTGGCGCTCGCGGGCGGAGCGTTTCTTGTAGTTCTCAAAGTCCGCGGCGGCCCGGAGCAACCGATCCCAATATTCGTCCGCCTTTGCGGCCTTCGCCCTTAACTCTTCAATCGCCTCGGGAGTCAGGCGTGCCGGAGTGGGTGGGACCGGAGCTTCCGGTATCGGAATGGCAGGATCGGGCTTCGGCTCCGCTTCGGGAGCGGCAGCGGTAAGTTCGGGCCGCGGCTCGGTCGCCGCCGCCACATTTTCAAGATTGGCCAATTTGTTCTCTTTCTTACTCATGTCGTTCGTTCCGCAAGCGCCGGAACATACACAAAGGTTGCAGGCAGGGCAACAGGCGTTGCAACGTTACAAACGTTACAAGGTTAAATCGTTAAATGGGTTAAATGGGGCATTGGCTGGCCCGGTATTGACCTTAGTCGTAAACTTAATCGCAAAATGGATCGAATCTGGCGCCTGGGCGTTTGGGGGGGCACTGACAAAGTAGCCCAGAATTGAATTCTATCAGTATCTCTGGAAATCGTCGCAAGCCGCGCAAATCTTCTCGTCGTCGTCCTCGTAATCGCGGCAACCGAGGAGTGCGAGGACGAGGACGATCGCCTGTGTGTCGGAGTTCGGGAGATTCGGAAAACGGCAGGGCAGGTTGCCGGCGCCCCTTCACCCAAACCGGTAGTGCTTGCGCACCGGCGCTTTGACCTCCCAGACGCAGGAGAGTCCTTGGGGAAATACCACCAGATCGCCTTTGCCAAATGAGACGCTCTGGCTGCCGCTATCCACCGTCACCTCTCCCTCCAGCAAGTAGCAAGTCTCCTGGTCGCTGTAGGACCAGTCGAATGTGGAGACGCCGCAACTCCAAACCGGCCAGGAGCACACCCCGAGGGTTTCCAGTTCCTCTGGGGTTGGTTTGCGAATCTCAATCCTCACCTTGCTTGCAACGCTTGAACGATTCGACGCTCCACGCTTCAACGCGCCGTCAGCCATCCTGGCTTCTCCGGAAGGGACGCGTCGAACTCCTTGATCAGTTCTGCTTCGTAAGCACCCGCGTAAGTCCCGGCCCAAAAGCGGTCCAGCGCTTCTTCGTAAAACCGTTTCCAGGAGAGGTCTTCCTTGCCAGGCACGATGGGATAGAACAACGCGCCATTGCTCCGGGCAGCTTTGAAATCGCCCGGCGCGTCCCCGATCATCAGGATTCTGGAATCGGGATATTTTCCTTTGGCCGCGAACTTGATGTGCTCGCTCTTGGTGCCCATTTCCTGGCCGGCAATGATCTTGGGATATTTGTCGACGCCATGCTCGGCCCACTCCCGCGCCAGGGCTTCGGCGGGTGTCTGCGAAACCACGAGGGTGTCGGCCTTCTCAATCGTCTTGAGCAAGCTTTCCCGGAAGAGTGGGAACGGCGGCACGCCCTTGACTATATCTTCGACCTGGACGTTGACGGCGTCCGACCACCGCTTGACCTGTTCCAGGCCTTTATTGCCGCGCTTGACCTCGGCCGCCAGGGTGGCGTTGCCCAGTTTCGTTTCGCGCGCGACCCATTCATCCACGGCTTTTGTGTCCGGCACGGTCACGCGCCGCGCCATCACCTCCGGCCGCTCGCGCAGAAGATTGAGCGCTCGCGACAAAGCCGGGAATCGATTCGCGCCGCGCGTCTTGGAGTAGAGGTTGACGAACTCCCAGGTTTCGCGCGCGTATTTGCTCACGGCCTGGAGGTCGAAATGCTTGATGAACATCGGCGCGAAACACTCCTTGTGCTTGATCTCCATCGAATCAAACACGCAGCCATCGGAGTCGATGCCGATGAAGAATTCCCGGGTGGGTTTGAAGTCTAGCAGGACTTGGGCTGGATCGCTCATGTCCGCGGATCACACATTGTACGTGCTCGAACTGACGTCGCCTCCGCGCCCGGTCCAATTCGTGTGGAAGAACTTCCCGCGCGGCTGATCGAGCCGTTCGTAAGTGTGCGCGCCGAAGTAGTCGCGCTGCGCCTGGAGCAGATTCGCCGGCAGCCGTTCGGCGCGATACTGATCGTAAAAGGCCAGGGCCGTGCTGAAGGCCGGGACCGAGATGCCCTTCTTGGCCGCGGTCGCAACCGCGTTGCGCCAGCCTTTCTGGCACTTCTTGATCTCGCCGCGGAAATAGTTGTCGAGCATCAGATTCACCAGCTTCGGATTGTTGTCGTAGGCTTCTTTGATCTTGCCGAGGAACCGGCTGCGGATGATGCAGCCGCCCCGCCACATCAACGCGATGCCGCCGTAATTGAGGTTCCACTTGTATTCCTGGGCCGCGGCGCGCATCAGCATGTAGCCCTGCGCATAACTCACGATCTTGGAGGCGTAAAGCGCCTGGCGAATGCTTTCCACGAACTTCGCGCGATCCCCTGAGATCGCCGGACGCGGACCCTTCAGCTTCTTCGACGCCTTGACGCGTTCCTCTTTCAAAGCCGACACGCAACGGGAATAGACGGCTTCCGCGATGAGGGTGATGGGGATGCCGAGGTCCTGCGAATTGACCACGGTCCATTTCCCGGTGCCCTTCTGGCCGGCGGTATCGAGAATCTTTTCGACCAAGGCCTGGCCGTCCGTGTCCTTGAAAGCCAGGATATCCCGCGTGATTTCGATCAAATAGGATTCAAGCTCGCCCTCATTCCATTCCTTGAAGACCTTGTGCATTTCGTCGGCGGACATGCCCAGGCCGGTTTTCATGAGGTTGTAAGCCTCGCAAATAAGCTGCATGTCCCCGTACTCGATCCCGTTGTGGACCATTTTCACGTAATGACCGGCGCCTTCTTCGCCGACCCAATCGCAGCAAGGCGCGCCGTCGGAGACCTTGGCGGCAATCGATTGGAAGATCGGCTTGACGTGCGGCCAGGCCGCGGGAGAACCCCCCGGCATGATCGAAGGCCCGCGGCGAGCGCCTTCCTCGCCGCCGGAAACGCCCGTGCCAATGTAGAGCAGTCCTTTGACCTGAAGATATTTGACCCGCCGATTTGTATCCTCGAAAAGCGAGTTGCCGCCATCGATGATAATGTCGCCGGCTTCGAGGTGAGGCAGCAGTTGCTCGATGAATTCATCCACGGCGCTGCCCGCCTTGACCATGAGCATCACGCGACGCGGTTTCTTGAGGAGGCTGGCCATTTCCTGGAGAGAATGGGCGCCGATGACCTGGGTGCCTTTGGCCTCCTTGTTCAGAAAATCGTCCACCTTCGACACCGTGCGGTTGTAAGCGACGACGGTGTAACCGTGGTCGTTCATGTTGAGGATCAGGTTCTGGCCCATAACGGCCAGACCAATCAGTGCGATATCACCTTTAGGTTCCATGTTAGTAGGCTTTCGTTCGAGTCGCGCTACGATACTAGAGCCGGTTCGTTGTGCCAGTAGTATTTTTCCCCGGACGTTTACCGAGGCGTTACTGATCAGACCGTGGGATAGAATACACTTTGTTGCGTCGCATTTGGGCTCTGGCGCGACGAAGGAGAATATCCCTGGTGGATCTTCGACTGAGGCGCAACAAAGCCAGATCCCAAATGAGGCGCAACCCGCAGGGCCGGGGGTCTTTTGGCCCGCCGCTTCCTCGGTCGCTCGTTGTGGATCGCAGGGATACACCGCCTCGCGCGCTCCTCGCCGATGGCCAAAATCCCTCCTGGCAATGTGTATTCTATCCCACGGTCTGATTAGTAACCGGAACGACACGCCCTCCGTCACGGCGTACGCAACTCTACGCATTTCCTTCAGACTGCGGATGGGATAAGTATCACGAACGCCGGAAGCCGCTCTTGGTTGCACTTGTTTGAGTAGAAATTTTATGCCCGCACCAACTCTCGAAGATCTCACGCTCCATATCCGTAAGGTTCTCCCCGAACCCAAAGCCCTGGCCCATCTGCAAACCAATACCCAGGCCGGCGTGGTCGAAGGGTGCAGGACATAATTGTGGTGAATAAGACGGTTGTGGAATTTTAGGCGGCGAATTTCAGAGCATCATTTCGGGCTGCGTGCGTGTTGGCGCGGTCTTGCCAGAACGCATCGAATCGGTCGCTCAAG
>VHCZ01000063.1 GCA_016871535.1 Verrucomicrobiota bacterium | reverse complement strand
CATATCCCGAAGTGGATCTGTAAGGAGCAAGCAACGAAGTCTGGCGAAAAAGAACTGCCGCCCTTCGGGTTGCGCCGAATTTTGCCTGGGGCTGCGTTGCTCCTCGGTCACAGCCCCACTGGCGGGGATGCTCGCTCGTCGCGCCTTGCCCCAGGCCAAATTGGGCGCAACGAACGTGAGCGTATTTATGAAACGGACCACTAAGGAGCGGGCCACAGCGTTGAAGAGAAGTTTCAGGACTAATATAGCAGCAAAGAAGACTTTGGCTATCAGGGCCGTCCCTAATTTTTTTTAAGGGAATCATGGACCTGTCAGGTGATTCCTGCCTGTCCGGCAGGCGACTTGCCAAACGCCGCCGCGCACCGCTTCACTCGGTTCTCACGGTCCTGCGTTCTCCTCCGGCAAGGGAAAGCGAACGGCTCGAAAAAATCGCGCGGGCGCTGCCGCAATATCCACATCGTTCAATTCAATCGTCGTGCCTGAGGTCAGATTCCTGCTGAGGAGAGTAGCCCAATCCGCGAAGTTGGTCGAAGCCTGGATTTCGTAACGGTAGCCCGGACGCCCGGTCATCCGGAGTTGGATCTTGCCGCTCGGCACGAAAGCGGCATTGAGCCAGGGCTGTGTTTGGTCGGAGGCATCCGAGCCAAACAACTCCAGACGAAGATCCTTTACCTGACCGGCCAGGGCGGCGCGGAGGTCTGTGAACTGGATGCGCCATTGGCCTTGCGAGGTTTCTCCCCAGTTTGCCACGGACGTGAAGGACCATCCGGGGTAATCGGCATTCTGGTCCGCGTGCCGCTCTGCGAGCCGGCTGCGCGTCCCCTGCGCTGAAATCAGCGTGATCGCCAAATCCCCGCGCCTCGAATGCAGGAGGGTCACGGTGACGACGGCGTGTTCGACTCGCAATGCGGGAGAACGCCGGAAGTCGAAGACCAGCGACGTGCCGTTTGGATCGTTATCCGGAATCGACAGCGCCAGGTTGGTGCGTTCCTGGAATTGGCTGATCTGGGGGCCGAGGTTCATCCAGTTTGTCGCCATCGTGACGGCCGCGCTCGCGTTGACCAAGCCGCCGCCATACTTGTGATTGAAGCGCAGACCGGCTCCATTCGTGACCCAGTCCGAATCGAAGGGATCAACCTGAGTGGCGGAGCGCATCAGGAGTTCTTTCACGTCGCGCCAGCCCAGATTTGGGTTTGCTTCCAGGACGAGCGCCACGACGCCGGAGACCATCGCCGAGGCCGCCGACGTTCCGCCGAAATACCGCGTGTAACTCGTGTCCGTCAAATCGTCGCCGACCGGGACATAATTCAAGCCGTCGTCGCCGATCAGGTCGGCGGTCGCGATTCCTTCCTGCGCGGAGCTCTCGCCGACATTGGAGGGCGCCGTGACGACGACACAAGCGCCGGGCTCGCTGTAAGCGGCCTGTTTGCCGAGGTCGTTGATCGCGGCCACGGGAAAAACGTGCATCGAATTGGCGTAGGCGTCGTAATTCACATCATCCTGCACTTCCCGGCCATTGCCGCCGGACCACACAAGGATGGTTCCTTTGCCGTTGCGTCCATTCCGGACCGCATTTTCTCTGGCCGCGCGCATGAGCGGTCCCGGCCCGTCCAAATTGCGTCCGTCGTCCTCTGCGCCCCAACTGTTGTTGCTGACGTGGATGACGCGATTGCTGTGCAGGATCGCCGACGCGCTTTGCTCATCCGTCTGCACGAAACCGCCCACCAGGCGGATGCTCACGAGCGCCGCCTCATAAGCGACTCCCGCGACACCCAAAGAATTATTCCCGCGCGCCGCGGCCACGCCGGCGACGGCGGTGCCGTGGAAATCATCCGTGCCGCCGGGGCTCGCGTCCTTGTCGTTGTCGCGGTAGTCATGGTGAAGATTGGATTGAGCATTGGGAGCGATGTCGGGATGAGCCAACTGCAACCCGTCATCAACGATCGCGATGTTCACGCCCCGGCCATGATACCGCTCCCAGGCGCTGAGGATGTTCAAGTCGATGCCCGGTTTGCCGCGCGATTGGCCGGTATTCAAGAGAAACCATTGGTCGGGAAAATACCGGTCGTTCGGCAGAATCTTCTTGGCCAGCTTGCGCCCGAGAATCGGATTGGCCGCCAGAACGCCGTCTGTCTTGCGAAGAGCTGCGGTCAAGCTCAAGGTCTCCGAGGGGGCGCCGGCCTCGGCAACAAAATAACCTGGCGCGTAGTCCACGGGATAGATCGCCGACGCGCCTGGGGTCTGCGCGACAAGGGCCGCGTCAACGCCGTCCGCCAGGCGGAGCAAAATCTTTCGCGTCATCACACGTCGTGTCGTGTCGGTTCGAGGGGCGTTCATCTCATAAAGAACCGGCGCCGTCTGGGCGGCGACCTGGACAAGTTTGTGTTGCACATGCAACACAAACTTGTCTGCGGCAAATCCGGTTTGATCGCGGGGAATCTCCGAGTTCGACTCCGTCCCGCAGTCAGTTTTTACGACCTGTTCCACGCCGCCCGGCCAGCGAAGGCAAACTTCGTTTGTGGCGATCACAAATCGCCGGCGATAACCTCCGTCATCGATCTCGATAGATGACGCGGGGAATTGAGTGTCCGCGCGGAGCAACGGCGAACAGAGCGCGGTGAGGAGCATGAGGACGGGAAATCGGCCCCTGAACCTGGTAGGGCGAGTCCGTCCCGGCGAGCCGCTCGACGTGCGTGGAACGCGTCCGACTCGGCTCGTTGGGGACAGGCTCGCCCTACCGTCAGGCTCCTGGGAAGCGTCGGGCATGATCGTCAGTCCAGTTGCTTGCGAAGAATCGTGTCGCGCTGGGCCCATTCGAGATGCGGGTTCGGGGAATCCAGGTTGTAATGCAGGCCGCGGCTTTCGGGCCGTTGCAGCGCGCACTGGATGATCAGCTCGGCGGTCGTCGCAATATTGCGCAATTCGAGCAGATCGCTTGTGACCACGAAATCCCAGTAGTATTCCTGAATTTCAGCCTGGAGGTTTTCGATCCTTTTCCGCGCGCGTTGCAGCCGTTTGTTGGTGCGGACGATCCCCACGTAATCCCACATCAAACGCCGGATTTCGTCCCAGATGTGCGAGACCACCACCATTTCATCCGCGTCGGCCGCCTCGCCCGATTGCCAATCCGGAATGGCGCAATCCACCGGCGGCAGGCGACTCACCGTCACCTGTTGCGCCACGCGATGGGCGCACACCAGCGCTTCCAGGAGCGAATTGCTGGCCAACCGATTGGCGCCGTGCAGACCCGTGCATGCCACCTCGCCGACGGCGTAAAGCCCGGCGATTTCGGTCTCGCCGTTCACGGACGTCAAGACTCCGCCGCATTGATAGTGGGCGGCCGGCACGACCGGGATCGGCTCTTTGGTGATGTCGATCCCGTAATCCAGGCAGGTTTTGTAAATATTCGGAAAGCGGTCCATGGTGAACCGCGCGGTTTTGTGGGTGATGTCGAGCAGCACGTAATCCGCGCCGCTGCGCTTCATCTCGCTGTCGATGGCACGCGCCACCACGTCTCGATGCGCCAGCGATTTGAGGGGGTGATAAGCGTCCATGAACTCCACCCCTTCCAGCGTCTTCAACACGCCGCCTTCTCCGCGCACGGCCTCGCTGATGAGAAATGACTTCGCCTTCGGATGATACAGGCAGGTGGGGTGAAACTGAACGAACTCCATGTTCGCGACCGCGGCGCCCGCCCGATACGCCATGGCAACGCCGTCTCCCGTCGCGATATCCGGATTGGTCGTGTAAAGATAAACTTTGCCGCAACCGCCGGTCGCCAGCAGCACTAGGCGCGCCTTGAAAGTGATCACGCGCTCGTTCTTCTTGTCGAAAACATAGGCGCCGAGGCAGCGGTTCGGGCCTCCCAAACCGAATTTATGACTCGTGATCAGGTCAATCGCCACGTGATCCTCCAGGATCTCGATGTTGGGCTGATCGGCTGCGGCGGCCAACAGCGCTTTCTCGACCTCCCGTCCCGTGACGTCCTTGGCGTGGAGGATTCGGCGTTTGGAATGCCCGCCTTCCTTGCCGAGATCGAGTTCCTTGGCGCCTCGGGATCGCGGGATTTCGCGCTCGGAAAACTTCATTCCCAGCGCGATCAAGTCGGCGATGCGGGCCGGGCCTTCTTGAATGATCGTACGGACGACTTCCTCATTGCAGAGGCCCCCTCCGGCCTCCAGCGTGTCGCGCACGTGCATCTCGAAGGAATCCTCCTTGGATGTCACCGCCGCAATTCCGCCTTGCGCGTAGTTGGTGTTTGATTCCGCGCGATGTTTCTTGGTGACAATGCAAACGCGCCCGTGCGGGGCGACGTTCAAAGCGAACGTCAGGCCGGCGATGCCGCTGCCCAACACCAGAAAATCGCACTGCTTTCGGTCAGTTTGCATAGAGGTGTTAGGTGTTATCGCGGCGGAGAAAACCTTTCCCAATCCAGGGTTACGCTCGCGAAAAACGCGGGCCAAATCCCTACCAGGAGGAAACGGAGGCAACAGAGACAGAAACTCTGTTTTCTCAGTTGCCTCCTGTTAAGGACTCGAACCATGAATTTGTCGATCACAACTGGGCGTTGTCGATCAAACGCGTTTTCCCCACGAAGACCGCGAGCGCCATCCGAACGCCGCGGCCAACCTGCGGCGCCGGCTCCAGGCTGTTCGGATCAAAAAACTCGACGTAATCGACCCGCGCCGCCGGCTGCCGTTGAATAAACCGAATGACTTCCCCGCGCAACCGCGAAGCGGCCACAAGTGTTCGCGAGGCAGCGGCCTTCTTTTGCGCCAATTGGATCGCTTGCCGCAAAACGATCGCCTGCCGGCGCTCGTCAGGAGACAGATACTTGTTCCGCGAACTTAGAGCCAGGCCATCGGCCTCGCGGACGATTGGCGCCAGGACGATTTTCACCAGGAAATTCAAGTCGCGCACCATCCGCTGGATCACGGCAGCTTGCTGAAAATCCTTGGCGCCAAATACCGCGATATCTGGCCGGACGATGTTGAACAGTTTCGCCACGACCGTCGTCACGCCTTTGAAGTGAGTCGGCCGAGACGCCCCTTCCATGCGCCGGCTCAAACGCTCTTCGATGACAAACGTGCTGAACGCTTCGTCCGTGGAATTCGGATACATCTCGCGATCCTTTGGCACGAAGAGCACATCGACGCCCGCCGCGCGGCACCGCTTCGTGTCGCGGGCCAGGTCGCGGGGATAGCGCGCGAAATCTTCACCGGGACCAAACTGGGTTGGATTGACGTAGATGCTGACCACGACACGACCCTTGCGCCCAATCTTGCGGCGCGCTTGTTTCACCAGGCTGATGTGGCCACCGTGCAGGTAACCCATCGTCGGCACAAGAGCAGAGGGCTTGCCCTCTCGCCGCCAACGCCGCGCCAGGTGCTGCATCCGTCTAACAGATGTCACGATGCGCATAGGCCAAAAAGCAACAAGCCGTGAAGAGCGACTCTTCACGGCCTGAGAAGTTGCGCAAAGAATCACCGACGAAAATGGATCGTCGCCGGGCCGGACGATTCGTGCGCGCACGGGGCGTTGGTTGGCGCTTCGGGGGGGCGTTGATTCCACGCCACCAGGTTGCTGGCCAGCAAGTAAGCTTCGACTTCTTCTCCGCTGACATCCGCGAGCACATGGCCGTTCACCTCCACGCAGGGGCTGAGCATCTGGCCGCTCTTTTCAATCATCTCCTGGCGTTGTGTCGGGTCGTTGATGATGTCCCGGTCTTCGTAGGGCAAATCGTATTTTCGCAGAATGGCGCGCACTCCCTGGCTCCAACCGCACTGGGGCTTCAAGTAAGCGATAATCTTCGGTTTGTTCATAGTCGTCATTGATCACTAAACTGCCATACGAGTGAGGTTTGGCAATACTTTCCTGCGTAAAGCATAAAACGTGAAGCGTAATCGATGGGTGTTCTGGTCCAGTTTCACGTTTTACGTTTTACGCCTGACGCGTTAGTTCTCCGCGCCTGAAAATCGCGTGCGATGGCCCGCACCAATTTGCTAACGTGAAGCCATGCCCAACCGTGTCCTGATCGTCCCCGACAAATTCAAAGGCACGTTGACCGCGCACGCGGCCGCACAGGCGATCGCCGAAGGCTGGCGCGAATCGCGTCCGAACGACGCTTTGGAACTCCTGCCGATGAGCGATGGCGGCGACGGGTTTGGCGAGGTCATGAGCGCCTTGATCTCCGCCGAACCGCGCATAGTTCAAACCTGCGATGCCGCTCACCGACCTCATCAGGCCAAGTGGTGGTCGGACCCGAAAAGCGACACCGCGATTATCGAGTCGGCGAATGTGATTGGACTGGCTCTGTTGCCTCCTCGGAAGCACCACCCGTTCGAGATGGATACCGCCGGCTTGGGGGCAGTTGTTACGGCGGCGGATTTGGCAGGCGCTCGCCGGCTTGTGCTGGGAATCGGCGGGAGTGCCACCAATGACGGCGGGTTCGGGTTGGCGCGAGCGTTGGGATGGTCGTTTCTCGACAAGGCGGGCCGTGCCATTGAACGCTGGGTTTCGTTGGATTCCCTCGAACAAATTGACCCACCGAAGGCTTGGGTCTCCTTGCCGGAAATCCGTGTCGCTGTAGATGTGCAGAATCCTCTCTTGGGACCGATCGGCGCGAGCCGGATTTATGGGCCGCAGAAAGGCTTGCGCCCCGATGATATGCCTCGCGCGGAGAACTGCCTCGAACGCCTGGCAGAGATTTGTGCACGAGATTTGCGGCTGGCGCCTGCGTCCTCTCCTGGCGATGGCGCCGCCGGAGGTCTCGGGTTCGGTCTGAGGTGTTTTTTGAAGGGACACCTGGAGTCCGGGTTCGAACTCTTTGCACATTACGCGCGATTGCAGAAGCGAATCGAATCAGCTCAACTGGTGATCACGGGCGAAGGCGCAATCGACGACTCGACTTTGATGGGCAAGGGGGTCGGCGAGATCGCGAAACTCTGTCACAGGAAAAACGTTCCCTGCCTGGGACTCGCTGGAACGCTGGGTGGCGACCTGCGGGATTCCCGTTCCGCCGAGCCGTTTCATTACGTGCAGGGGATCACGCCGACACTGACCGATGCGGACGGAGCCAAACGGGAGGCCGCCTTGTGGTTGCGGCGGCTTGCTGCTGAAGCAGCCCGATGCTGGCCGACCGGTTGAAGCATCGTGAAACGAGCGAACAATCGAACAATCGAACATTGGACTTTGCACCGACGTTGTTTGGTTGCAGGCAATGGATGGAAGTCAGTCCTTCGAAACAACTGTCCCCGCCCGGCCTTGCGGCCGAGCAGGGACAAAATTGGGGGATGGGAGTGCGCCACGCTCTCTTTCCCGGGCTGGCATTAGGCGCCAAATTGGCTGCCAGCTTCCCGACGCCATTCTCCACGGCAAGCGGAGTTTGCCGGCCTCATAGCAGGGCCGTCCAGAGCCTTGCGGCTGCTGGATTATTGAGTGAGGCCTCTTAGCTCGCTTGGGCTGATGGTTGCGCCACCGGCTTGCGAACCAGCTCAAGACACGACTGTGATTTCAGGTCCGCGTCTTGACCATTTAGCGCTGGGTCGGCCACCGCTTTTGGCAGTGCGTTGGCCCAGTGCCACGGGTCTGGCCTCTTAACTCTCAGGCTGCCTTTTTGCTCACAGGTCAGCGGTGCCGTTTTTAGCATCGCCGACTTCTCAGAAGGTTTTGAGAGGTCCTGCCTAGACCTCATGACCTTCCCGGACCGAACGCCCTCTTTGTCCTGCCTTTCGGCATCTTTTTTTGGCGAATCTCCGTTTTGAGACCGCCAGAGCGTTTGCTCCGTGCTGGAACGCAGTAGCAACCGTGTACCCTTTGGGTAACTGCGACTTGCTCAAGTCCGAAACCAACCTGAGCTACCTGACTCGACTCGAAGCGGCTTCTCATCGCTTCTTATCGCCCAGTTCCTATTCGCGTTGCTTACGGCGCGCGAACGCCGTCAGAAGAACCGGTGAATCCTGCCTCCTCTGTCCAGGCCTTTCGGCCTGAACTAAGGAGGGGCCAAGCCAACCAGCTTGCCTTAGCCTTTCCCCAGTCACCTGGGATCATCTTGAGAAGACCAACTGCAACTTTTGGGTTACCGCTGTGCTTCTCTGTTCTTTCAATGAACGATTGCGAGCATAGCTACTTTCGCTGATTTCACAATGAATTCTTGTCCACAACTTATTAACTGAAGCGGCGCGATTCGCGAATTGACAAAAGCCGCGTCAACACGGCCTCCGAGCGAGGTCAGCGGCCGGCTCGGACAAGCGTGTTTCGCGGCGAAAAACGCGCGGTGAATAACTTCGAGCTGCCGCGGCCTTTTCGCACGCCGCCGTACGCAAAAAAGCCACCGCAAACGGTGGCCTTGATGGATGGGGATTTGTGCTGCGCGGGTTAGGCGCCGGGCGCGGCGGCCTTCGGCCGCTTGGCCGCCGTCTTCTTGCGTTTGAGATAAGCCCGCCGGCGTTTTCGTTTTTCCAGTTTATTATATTGCTTGCTCATGTCACTTTCTCCGCTGCAAATTCAGCGTCCTGATTTCGGCGAACTATGATGATCGGAACCCGTTCAATCAATCTCTATTTGCTCGCGGCCTCGCTGGCGTGCTGCGGTGGATGTGAAACGACCGGCAGCGCGAAGAAAGGCAAAGAAGGTTCGACGCTCCGGCTGCATCTGGAGGTTAACCCGGACGGATCGGCCCGCAATTCCACGGCCTCAGTGTTTCGCGAAAAGCCATTCCTCGTGACGATCAACCGCGAACCCTTTCTCACCGAGATCGACCTGGAGTCGGCGGAGGTTGTGAAGGCCGATGCTTACGGCGGATTTGCCATTCGCGCGCAATTCAACCGCCATGGCGCCTTGCTTTTGGAGAACGTGACGACGGTAAACCGCGGCCGCCGCGTCGCCATTCATAGTCAGTTTACCGAGTCCCGCTGGCTCGCCGCGCCGCTGATCCGGCAGCGCATCACCGACGGGACGATGGTCTTTACGCCGGATGCGACGGAAGAAGAAGCAAAGCGGATTGTTCGCGGCCTCACCAACCTGATCGCAGAAGTAAAGAAGCGGTCGAGGTTCTGATCTTATGGCGGGTCCGGGCCGTAGTGATTCACTTGCGCAAAAGGCAACGAAGCGAACAAAGGCTTGCTGGCCAAGGTGGACCGTTTTCACACTCGTTGGCGTTGAGCAGCGGAACAGGAGAGCTTGGAAGCCAATCCCGCCTTGGCCTGATCTTCGTTTTCTTCGTTGGCTTCTGTTAGCATTCCTAGGGCTAAGCTGGCCCGCAGCCGCTTCACTCGCGCAGCCGTTTCGTTTCCCCACCGCCAACCGCGAACTGTTGAACTCCGGAAGCGAAGAACGATTCTTCGTTGGCACCGTCGGCAAACCCTGGACCAGCGGGATGTTCGGCTGCGTTCGCACGGACGGCCAGCAATTTCACGAAGGGATTGACATCCGGTGTCTCCAGCGCGATCGCCAGGGCGAGCCGACGGACCCGGTCCTTGCCACGGCCAACGGCACGGTCGTTTATGTGAATCACAAACCGGGACTCTCGAATTACGGACGGTACATCGTGATCCAGCATCTGGTCGAGGGTCTGGAAATCTATTCGGTTTATGCGCACCTCCGGGAGATAGCGCCCGCGGTTGAGCCTGGCAAAAAGGTCCAAGCCGGAGCGCCCATCGCGGTCATGGGCCGCTCGACCAACACACGCCAGGGGATTTCCAAAGAGCGCGCGCACGTCCATTTCGAGCTCAATTTGCTGCTCAACGAACGCTTCGAAGCCTGGCGGCAGAAAAACTTGCCCGATCAACGCAACGACCACGGCCAATGGAATGGACATAACCTGCGCGGAATCGATCCGCGCCTGATCTTCCTGGCGCAGGAACAGGAGAAGGACCAATTCCAGTTGCTCGAGTTTCTGCGGCAGCAAAAGGAACTGTGCCGCGTGGTGGTTCGGGACACATCCTTTCCCTGGCTTCACCGTTACACCAGTCTTATCCGCCGCAATCCGATCGCTGACCGCGAGGGCGCCGCCGCGTACGAAGTTGCGCTCAACTTCTCCGGGCTGCCGTTCCAACTGATTCCCCGCGCAAGCCGGGAAATCACCGGCTCGGCCCGAATACAACTGCTTTCCGTCAACGAAGACGAACAAGCCCGGCAGCCTTGCGGTCATCTCTTGGTTAAGCGGAACGGACGCTGGGAATTGACCGTTGGCGGCATTCGATTGTTGGATCTGCTTACCTTCTGACCTCACGGTTGCCCTCAGAGGTGTCCGGCTAGCTGACTGGAGACGCCGGTATGCTCGACTCAAATCGACTGCTGTGCCCCGCGCGACTCTCGCCAGGCTAGGCGGCTAGGCTGGACGTTTGGTCCAGGAACGGCCTGGCTCGACGAAATCCGACTCAGTTTGCCCTGATTATGGGAACGTTGATTGACATCACCTTGACTAACTGGATGGCCCGAGTCCTGGCCGAGAGCGAAGCCGAATTTGGAACAGGCCACTGGCCTGTTGCGGCAGGCTGCCAGCCTGCCGCAATTTTCGGCGGCAAGTTGCCGCCGAAAACGGGCTGGTAGCCCGTTCCACCCATTTTCAAAAACACGCTCTTAGTTCCGTCGCGTCCGCCCACGAATCTCCTTTCTCATCGCCTGCGCTCACTTTCCATTCATCCACGCCTCCCAGCGGAGCTTGGCGTGGACTCTCGCGACGTCGCCCATGTAATGATCGGCGGGGAATTCGTCCGTCGCCTTGAGGATATGCAGCTTGGCGAGTTTGTTGTCTCCCGTCGCTTCGTAGAACAATCCAAGATAGAGGTGCGCGTAAAACAGGCGTTGCGTGAGTTCTTCAGGTGAAGGTTTGCCCGCCTTCGCCGCGGCCAACACGCGCTCGGCGGATCCTTTGCCGGCGAACAACGCGAACACTTCCATCATTGGCACCCGCGCGTCGCCTTCGATTTTGATCAGCGATTCGCGGGCCTTCTTCGCATCGGCGCTTCGAGCGACGCAGAGGAAATGCCAGACAGCGTTTTCGACGTCGTTCGGATTAACCGTTTGGTGCAACTCGAACTGCTTGCGTCCTTCCTCATAGCGCCCGGCGTAGTAATAGGAAATGCCGCGCTGCCAGTGATGTGCGGCCTGGGAAGGATTCAGTTGAATGTAGCGGTCGAAGTCCGCAATCGACTCCTGCGCGCGTCCGAGTTTGAACTGAGCCACGCCGCGCAGTTGGTAAATCTCCTTCGCGTTCCGATCGCTTTGAAGCACCTGGCTGTAGTCGGCCACAGCCTTTTCGTATTGCTTCAAAGCATCGTGCAGCCGGCCGCGAAACAGATAGGCCTTCGCATTTTTTGGGTCGGCTTCGACAGCTTTTTGGGCGAAGGCAAGCGCCTTTTCCTGTTCGCCTCGGCTAAAGGCGGACTGGGCCTGGCTTAGAAGTTCCCCGACCTGGCTCTCGGCGGCGTCCAAACGGAAAACAACCAACGATCCAAGAATCAAACACAAGCCAAGACCATCCGGGAAAAAGAATCCGCCTCGAGATTTCATGCCGGGAGTATGGCTCACGGCAACAGCGCAAGGCAAGACGCGGCTGTCAACGCGCCTCTCGCATTTTCGGAAGGAATGTACCGCGGATTTCGCTGATGGGCGCGGATCAGATGCAGGCAGCACTTCAGCGTCTGGTTCTTATCCGCGACATCCGCGTAATCCGCGGTAGGTTGGTCTGCGGTTCCAACCCGCAAAAATTCAGTTTTTCGGCGAGGCGAGGCGGGCTACAGTGGCAGGCGAATCTACGATGCGCGCCCTTCGCCATGTCATCCGGAGTCTCAGCCTGAGCCTCGCTCTGCCCCTGGCAGATCATAACCTGGGCGCTGCGCCTGGCCTCCCTGGATTAGAAATTTCCAATCTCCAATCTCCAATCTCCAATTCAACCGCGGCCACGCAACACTGGGCTTTTCAGCCTCCGAGGGATTCCCCGCTTCCTGAGGTCAAGGACTCGCGCTGGCCCAAAACGCCTATCGATTTTTTCATTTTGGCCAAACTGGAACAGAACGAGCTCCGGCCCTCGCCGCCCGCCGACAAGCGAACTCTAATTCGCCGCGCCGCGTTTGATCTCCTGGGTTTGCCGCCGGCTCCGGAAGAAGTGGACGCGTTCCTGGCGGATCGGTCGCCGGACGCCTTCGCGATGGTCGTGGACCGCTGGCTCGCCTCTGCGCGATACGGCGAACGTTGGGGGCGTTACTGGCTGGACGTCGCCCGCTATGCCGACACCAAGGGCTACGTTTATGGTGACCGCGAAGAACCGCGCTTCGTCCATTCCTATGTTTATCGCGACTGGGTCATCCGCGCGTTCAACCAAGACATGCCTTACGATGAATTCTTGCTCAAGCAGATCGCCGCAGACCACCTTCTCTCCACTTTCAACTCAAACCCCGAAACTCAAACCCCGAAACTCGAAACTCGGAACCCCGACCTCGCTGCCCTGGGATTCCTCACGCTGGGCCGCCGGTTCCTCGGCGTGATCCACGACATCATCGACGATCGGATCGACGTGTTGATGCGCGGCACGCAGGCCCTCACGGTCGCCTGTGCCCGTTGCCACGATCACAAGTTCGATCCCATCCCGACCAAAGATTACTACGCGCTCTATGGCGTGTTCGCGTCGTGCACGGAGAAAATGCTGCCTCTTTCCGCGGCGAATCGCGCGAACCCGGCCTCGGTTGATTTTGAGAAAGGCTTGAATGAACGCGTCGAGAAATATGAACAGACGATGCGGCAGAAACGCGAGGAATTCTCCAATCGCTTCCGAACCAACGTCACCGAGTACCTCGTCGCCGTGCTCGACGTCAAAAAGCTCCCCACGGAGGAGCACTACGAAATTCGAGGCCCCAATGACCTCAATCCAACGGTCGCACGAGCCTGGGAAAGTTACCTGGCGCAGACGAAACGGGAGTTTCATCCCGTCTTTGCTCCCTGGCACGCTCTTGTGGCGTTGCCCGCCGAGGACTTTGCCACGAACGCGGCTGGAAAACTGGCTGAACTGACCATAAGCGCTTCCAGCAGTCCGTCACGCTTGACTGCGGTCCACGCCCTTTCCCCTCACCCTGGCCCTCTCCCTCAGGGAGAGGGAACAACGGCGCCAGTTCCTCGTTTGAATCAGAACACTCAACAACTCCCTCCGCAGAGATCAACACTCCCTCTCCCCCAGGGAGAGGGCCGGGGTGAGGGGGAACGCGCTGCAAACAAAACCAATAATTTGGATTTGCCAGTCGCGCCCAATTCCGCGCGACCGCTCAACGGGTTGATTGTCGAGACCCTCACCAACAAGCCATTGCATTCTATGCGGGACGTTGCAGAGCGTTACGGAAAGCTCCTCCTCGCGGTTCATCAGCGATGGCAGGAAACCTTGCAGAACGCTGCCACGAACAAGACGCAGCCTCCCCGCGCCTTGCCCGGCCAAAGTCAGGAACAGCTTCGCCAGGTACTCTATGGCTCCAGTGCGCCCGTCCATATCCCCGTCCTGGCCGCCGCGGACCTCGAATGGTATTTCGATGAGCCCACCCGCGTGCAACTCATGAAGCTGCATGCGGAGATCGAGCGCTGGATTATCCGCTCTCCTGGCGCGCCTCCCTATTCTGTCGTGTTGGAAGACCGGCCCAATCCAAAGAACTCGCGCGTCTTTGTCCGAGGCAATCCGGCGAACAAAGGAGAGGAAGCGCCCCGGCAATTCCTGGAAGTGCTCTCGCGCGGAACACTCCATCCTTTCGCGAAGGGAAGCGGGCGCCTCGAACTGGCGCGAGCCATTGCCAGCAGGGACAATCCGCTGACCGCGCGCGTGATGGTGAACCGAATCTGGCTTCACCACTTCGGCGCCGGCCTCGTGCGCACGCCCAGTGACTTCGGAACGCGCAGCGAACCGCCCAGCCATCCGGAGCTTCTGGATTGGTTGGCTTGTGACTTCATGAACGAGGATTGGTCGCTCAAGAGATTGCACCGGTTGATCATGCTTTCGAGCGTGTATCAGCAGGCTTCTCAGTCATCAGTATTCAGTGATCAGTATTCAGTTGGACAGAAGGCAGAAGGGAACCCTACTGATTACTCCGATCACACAGACGGATCAGCCCGCACACTCATGCGCGCCGCCGCCGTGGATCCGGAGAACCGCTTGCTCGGTCGAATGAACCGGCACCGGCTCGACTTCGAAGCGTTGCGCGACTCGCTGTTCGCCGTGACCGGCGAACTGGAAACCAAAGCAGGCGGACCGCCGGCCGATTTGTTCAAACCGCCATTCAGCCCGCGCCGCTCGGTCTATGGCCTCATTGACCGCCAGTTTCTCCCCGGCGTTTACCGCGTTTTTGATTTCGCGAATCCCGACCTGCACAACCCGCAAAGGCCCGAGACGACGGTGCCGCAGCAAGCGCTCTTCTTTATGAACAGCCCGTTCGTTGTGGAACGCGCCCGATCTCTTGTGCAGCGGCTTGACCTGACTCGAGAACACGACCTCGCGGAGCGCGTGCAAAAGCTTTACCGAACCGTGTACCAACGGTCCGCCACGGCCGAAGACGTGGAAGGCGTGATCGAGTTCCTTAAGACGGCCGATTCACTTCCACCCTACCAACCGCCGCCCCCTCCGGTTCCAGTCTGGTTCTACGGCCACGGCACGTTCGATGAGGACGCCGGACGCGTGACGCGCTTCACTCCGCTGCCCCATTTCACGGGCGACGCCTGGCAAGGCGGCGCGAATTGGCCTGATGCGAACCTCGGATGGGTCCGATTGACTGCAGACGGCGGCCACCCCGGGAATGATCTCGAACACGCGGCGATTCGCCGATGGATCGCGCCGTTTAACGCGACGGTTTCGGTCGCAGGAACCCTCAAGCACGACCATGAAAAAGGCGACGGCGTGCGTGCTCGCGTGGTCTCAAACCGCCTTGGCGCGCTCGGAAGCTGGACCGTTCACAAGAACAAGGCCGAGACCAAAATCGAATCCGTCCAGGTCGAGGCAGGCGACACGCTCGACTTCGTGGTGGACTATAACGCCAATTTGAACAGCGACGACTTTGCCTGGAGTCCCGTTATCAAAGTGGCGGGCGGAGCAACGGGCACGGCCGGAGACGATTCCCAGAAGGAATGGAACGCGAAGAAAGATTTCAGTGGCCCGCCGCCCATCCCTCCCAAGCCTCTGACGCCTTGGGAGCAACTTGCCCAAGTGCTCTTGCTCTCGAACGAATTTGTCTTTGTGGATTGAGAATCGATTTTCTATCCTGGCCGCATGAAGAAAGTGCGTCTTGGGATTATTGGCCTGGGCAATATCGGAAAACACCATGCCGAGTACCTGTTGGCCGGGAAGGTGACCCGTTGTGAATTGACCGCGGCGAGCGACGTGTTTCCCCAGAGTCTGGAGCGATACAAAGGGCGAATCCCAAAACTGTTCACCGAAGGCGAAGATTTGATTCGGTCGGGCGACGCCGACGCCGTGGTCATTGCCACGCCGCATTACCAGCACACGACGCTGGGCATCGCGGCGCTCAACACCGGCTTGCACGCGATGGTCGAAAAACCGATTTCAGCGCACAAAGCCGACGCCGAACGCTTGATCGCCACGGGCCAGAAACATCCCAAACAAGTTTTCGCGGGCATGTTCCAGCTCCGGGTTGAACCGCGTTACGTCAAGATTCGGAAACTGATTCAAGCGGGCGAGCTCGGCGAGATCGTCCGCATCAACTGGATCATTTCGGATTGGTTCCGCACGGAAGCCTATTACGCGAGCGGCGGCTGGCGCGCGACCTGGAAGGGCGAAGGCGGCGGCGTGCTGATCAACCAATGCCTGCACCAACTCGACATGCTGCAATGGCTCTGTGGAATGCCAGCGCGCGTGCGCGGCTTTTGCCAGTTGGGCCGCTACCACAACGTCGAGGTGGAGGACGATATCACCTGTTATCTCGAATGGGGGAACAAGGCCACGGGCGTTTTCGTGTCGTCCACCGGTGAAGCGCCCGGGAGCAACCGTTTTGAAATCGCCGGCACGCGCGGCAAAATCGTGGTCGAGAACAACAAGATCACCTTCACCCGAAACGAAGTGGACATGATCGAATTCAGCAAGACCTGCAAGGTCGGTTTCGCCAAGCCGGACGTGTGGGTCGCGGACATCCCGTTCGAGAATGCCGCGAACCCCCACGCCATCTTGATGCAGAATTTCGTCGATGCCATTCTCGACGGCGCGCCGTTGATCGCGCCGGGGGGTGACGGACTCCAATCCATCGAGCTGGCGAATGTCATGCTTTACTCGTCGCTGTTGGGTGAAACGGTGCAGCTACCCATGAACAGCGCGGCTTACGAGAAGAAACTCAACCAGTTGATCGCCGGGTCGAAGCACGAAAAGAAAGTCGTCGAGGTCGTCGGAGAGGATTTTACGAAATCGTTCAATCGATAAGGATTATCACGTATGACGTGGAAGGAATTGTGCCTGGACCGGCGCTTTTGGGATTTGCCGTTCAAAATCGAACTCAACGGCCAGGGCCAAATCATTATGAGCCCCACTCACAACTACCACGGATATTTCGCGTTTCGGATTGGCGAATTATTCCGAAAACACCTGCCTCAAGGCGAAGTGATCGTGGAGTGTGCGGTCGAGACCAGCGATGGGACGAAGGAAGCGGCTGTCGCCTGGGCCTCGCGGCGAAGATGGGCAAAAATCTGTGACGAATACAGCGCTTCCATCGCGCCCGAAATCTGCGTCGAAGTCATGTCACTCCACAATCGTCGCGCAGAATTGGTGTCTAAGAAAGATCTATATCTGAAAGCCGGCGCGCGCGAGTACTGGATTTGCGACAAGGATGGCCGACTGGAGTTTTTCGATGCCAGCGGCCAGCTCTCGCGCTCGAAGTTTGCGCCGAAATTCCAAACCCAGATCAAAAAGAAGTAATCATGCACCTGATGGGCATTGGTGACGAAGGCGCGAACACGATCGACGGACAGATTCGCGCGACGAAAGAACTAGGCTGGCGCCACATCGAAATGCGCGGCGTGGAAGTGCCCGGCTTTCCCAAAGCCAACCTGCACGACATTCCAGACGCGGCCTTCGACGCCGTCGAGCGCAAGCTCAAGGACGCGGGCGTCGGCATTTACTGCTTTGGCTCCACCATCATGAACTGGGCGAAGACGGTCGAGACGCCGTTCGATGTGACGCTCGCGGAAGTCAAACGCGCCATCCCGCGCATGCAGCGGCTGGACACGAAATTCATCCGCGTCATGAGCTTCAAACCGAAGGATGACGAGGATCGCATCCCGCCCGCGGTGTTCGAGCGGGTCCGCGAAGTCACGAAGATGTTTCTCGACGCGGGCCTCCAGCCGGTCCACGAGAACTGCATGAACTATGGCGGCATGAGCTGGCAGCACGCGCACGAGTTGCTGGACAAAGTGCCCGGCCTCAAGTGGGTCTTCGACACCGCCAACCCTATCTTCAACCCGGAGCGTTCCAAACCCAAACCGTGGCCCAAGCAAGATCCGTGGGAATTCTGGACGCACGTGCGCGACCACACTGTTCATATCCACGTCAAAGATGCGACCTGGAATCCCGCGAAGAACGACGCCGACTACAATTTCCCCGGCCAAGGCCAGGGTCGAGTCCGCGACATTCTCAAGGACGCTTTCGCGCACGGATACGACGCCGGGATCAGCATCGAGCCTCACATGGTCGTGGTTTTCCACGACGCGCAATCGAAGGCCAGCAACGAAGACGCGATGCGCGCCAATTACGTCGAATACGGGCGGCGGCTGGAAAAGCTGATCAATGAAGGGAAAGACGAGTTGGTGGCGAGAAAAGCACAAAAGAACCTCTGATACTGATTGAAATGCAGCGGTGAGCCACGACTTGCCTGGCTGATATGCACGCCATAGGGTGGCGTGGTGCCGACGATCCTGAGGGAGAACGGTTACCGTATCGGATTCTACAGTTCGGAACCCGATGAACCTGTTCATGTGCATGTGCAAAAGGCGGGAAGCGAGGCGAAGTTCTGGCTGGCGCCTGTGCAGTTGAGTTCTTTTGAGCCCTCCGCACGCTTGCCGAAGGCACACGTTGAGTTGGAATAAGGGATTTCGCGAGACCCAATTGCGTGCCATCGTGCGTATTTTGGAAAAACACGAAGCCATACTGATCGAGGCCTGGAATGAAACAGAATAATACTCCTCTACCCGACGTCATCGCAGTCAAGCTCACGAAGGACCGATTGGCGTTCGATCTTGAAGATGGCAGAACCGTGAGCGTGCCGCTGGCCTTCTACCCCACACTTATGCTGGCCGCGCCGCGAGAACGCGCCCGTTACGAGATTTGCCATTCCTTGGTCTATTGGCCGGCTCTCGACTGCGACATTAGTTCAGAGTGTCTTCTCCGCGGCCGGGAAGCGCGCAGATTTGCGCGAAGAGCGCGGCGACGCGTTCAACGTACCGCGGCATGACCAAGTCCGAGATGCTCGCTTCCTCGCATCGCGAGTGTGACTAGCTCACCCCTGCACCGCTTCTTCAGTCGCATCTTGCAGCACAGCCAATCCCTCCTCTAGCGCGTCGCGCGGAATTGTGAGTGGCGGCGCAATCTTGACCGTCTGCCCCCACGCGCCGACCGGCGCGAAGAAGAGCAAACCCTTCCAAAAACAGCCTTCAATGATGGCGTGCGCGAGATCGTGGTCCGGTTCTTTTGTCCCGCGCTTCACGATTTGCATGCCGCCCACCAGACCGCGCGCGGTGACATGGCCGATGACTTCGGGGTGTTTCGCCTGGATTCGTTTCAGGCCGTCGAGCAACGGCTTTTCCAGGCGCGCCGCGTTCGCCGTCAGATTCTCTTTCACGATTTTCTTGACGCTGGCCAGCGCGGCGGCGCAACAGACGGGATTGCCCGTGTGCGTGCTGGTCATCGAGCCGGGCGGGAATTGGTCCATCACTTCGGGCCGGCCAATGACCGCCGAGAGCGGGAGCGAACTGCTGATGCCTTTGCCGCAGCAAATGAGGTCCGGCACGACACCATAATGCTCGAAGGCCCAAAATTTGCCGGTGCGCCCAAAGCCCGCCTGCACTTCGTCAAAGATCAGAACTGCCTGGTGCCGTTTGCAAAAGTCCGCCATGGCTCGGATGTATTCGACCGGCGCGAAGTCCGGCCCGACACCTTGATACGTCTCCAGCATCACCCCGGCGACGTGATCCGGCTCAAGCCCCTTCATCTTCAGCGCGCGCAGAAACGTGTCGAAGCTGGTGTCCGTTTGCCAGTAGCCGTCGGGGAACGGCGCGTTGAGGATCGCCGGGTCCTCATTCACGATCCACGATTTTTGCCCCGCCATGCCGCCGGCCTGTTGCGCGCCCAGCGTGCGGCCATGAAAGCCGCGTTCATAACCGACCAGGCCGATCTTTCGTTTGCCGCCGACCTTGATGCCATGCGCTCGCGCCAGCTTCAGGGCGCACTCGGTTGCTTCCGAACCGGTCGTGAGCAAGAAAACTTTTTTGAGTGGATCGGGGGCCAGGCTGGCGAGGTATTCCGTCAGTGTCGCGCGTTCTTCACTGGGAAAGCAGTAATTGTGCAGCAGACCGCTGTTGACTTGGTCGATGATCGCCTGGCGAATTTCCGCCGGCCCGTGTCCGGCATTGGTCACGAGAACGCCGCAGCTCCAGTCGAGCCATTTGTTGCCGTATTTATCATAGACGAAAATGTCTTCAGCTTTGTCCCAGACGATGGGGGGCTGTCCGCGCATGGAGATGGGTTCGAACTGGCGAAGCTTCTCAAGCGTGGCCACGGAGTCCGGGTGCGGCAATGGCGTGACGACGCGGCGGTATTTGGTTTCAACGCGCGGCACTTCGCGCGGCGTGATGCTGAATTCTTTGCCCATATTGTGACTCAGCGGCCGCTTTCACGCATAAATCGCCGGCCGATAGGCTGGTTTCGGAATGCGCTGTTTGTGGGCGCGGGCGCTCGCAAGCCAGGCTTTCTTTGCAGTCTGAACTTCCCGAAGCGCTTGTGCCGGCGTCTCGCCACGGGCGGAGCAGAACTTCAAGTCAGGGATGTCCGCAATCCAGCAATTGTCTTCTTCACTTCAAAACAGATTTATGTGGTAGTCGCTCATTTCAGTCCCGCAACCTTAAGCCGTTTTGCTCTACCAATTCAAGCAGTTGGCGCACCTGGCAGAACTTCGCCTGTCCGTTGCGGTCGGGTTGAAGGTTCAGCATCAGACCTTGGGCCTGCCGGTAAATATGATGGCTGCCGATCACGCGGTCACGTCGGAACCCGAACGCTTCAGCCAGGCGGCAGACTTCTTCAAACCGGACGTTGCGCGAGCCGTCGAGGATATTTTCGTGAACCTTCCGCGGTCTCGTCCTTAAATCGGTTTGTCATAAACCTGGCAAAACACGCCCTTCGGGGCTTCGCCGACGCGATTGGGATCCACAATCGTAATGCCATCCGGACCGAAGCGCGCGGTCACGGTCGCGCCTTTGCCTTCCTGGAGATATTTGAAGTTGAGATCCCGCACGATCCGCGCGGCGTGGAGGATGGCCACGGTGATTCGGCCTTCCTCAGCGGTCGGATAAATGTCGGCCACGGCGTCGAGCGATTCCTTCAGGAACTTCATCCGGCACATCGCGACCAACCCGACCGTGATGCTATCGACGCCGTAGCCGATGTAAGCGCGCGAGCCGCCGGGTCGCGTCACATCGCGGGTGAAATGATTGTTGGACGTCCGGCTCCCACCGCCTTTGTTCCACCAACGGAAGCCTCGGTATTGCTGGTCGCTCTCAACCTTGCCGTCCGCGCCGACGATTTCGTGGCCCTGGTTCACGGGCCCTTCAAAGTCGGGCGGCGTGATCCAGTTGTTGTGGAAATTGATGCTCATGCCGTTGGCAAAATCGACGCGCACTTGCACGGCGTCGTAAGCGTTGATGCCGTCGCGCACCAACCGCTTCTTCTGGCCGACGGCGGTCAGCGAGACCGGTTTGCTCTTGTAATAGTGATAAATCAAATCGACCCAATGCGGCCCGACGTAGCTGAACGGGTCGCTTTGCTCGACCCACTTGAACGTGCTGGTGGAAACTTCCAGCGGTTCCTCCAGGAACGCGGTGCCGTAAAGCGGCTCTCCGATCCGCCGGGCAATGTCGTTTCGGACGCGGAGATGATCCGGGTCGTAGCGTTTGTGCATATCGACCGCGACCACGCGTTGTTTGGCTCGTGCCAGATCAATGATTTGATCGGCCTCAGCCGTGTCCAGGCACATCGGCTTCTCAGTGATCACATGAGCGCCGGCGTTGAGCGCGGACAAGATCACGGGCGTGTGCAAATGGTCTGGCGTGGCCACGGCCACGACGTCCAGGTCTGGAAAGCCCTGCAAGACTTCGGTCCAGGGCGTCTCGCCAAAGCATGCCTTGGGCGCGTGTCCGGTCCATTCCTTGAAGTGGTTTCGCGCCAGTTCGGCCGACTTTTGCGAACGCGTCGCGACGGCGGCCAGTTCAAATCTTACGGCGGCGAAGTCGCGCGACCATCGATCCAAACCGACGCGGGCGAGTTGGCCGCTGATACCATAGCGCTGCAAATCGGCGTAAGCGCGCAGATGCACGTCGCCGCCGAACATACCGGCGCCAATCAGGGCGATTCGTATGGTGGGTTCCATAAACGAGTAAAACGTAAAACGTAATTCGTAATTACTTACGTTTTACGTTTTACGAATCACGCGACTCTGCCGCTACACCAAAGACGGAGTGTGTATAGCTCACTCCGGCGCGATGCAAAACCTTTTTGCAATTTGAACGGTCTTGCACGATTACTTGCCCAACGCACGTCTAAAATGCGCACCCCGGATCACAGGATGGCAGCGACACTCAAGCGCCTCTCTTTCGGAAAGGGCAACATTAACCACGGATGGACACGGATAAACACGGATAAACGCCGAGGTCCGTTTTTGACAATCAGAACCCCGACCGGCGATTTCTGGCGTCGGACTACAAAGGCCCTGCTTTTTCGATCCATCTGTGTTCATCCGTGTTCATCCGTAATTGGTATTGAATTCCTGCGGTATGGATTGGGAGCAGTGCTGGCTCTTTTGTCCTTTCCGTGTCTCGCGGCCGCCCCGCTCGATCCAGCCAAGCTCGCGCAAATGGACGCGGCGATCGAGCGTGCGATTGCGGATCGGCAGTTGCCGGGGGGCGTGCTCTGGGTCGAGCATAACGGCACGAGCTACCATAAGGCGTTCGGCCAGCGCGCGCTGGTCCCCAAGCTCGAGCCCATGACCGAAGACACGATTTTTGACGTCGCGTCGATGACCAAGGTGCTGGCGACGGCTCCAGCATTGATGATTCTCGCGGAACGCGGGAAGCTCAAACTGGACGAACCTGTAGCGACATACCTGCCGGGATTTGAAGGCGGAGGGAAGGAAACCATCACGTTGCGGCATTTGCTGACGCACATGTCCGGGTTCAATACCCGCTTGAGCCGCGACCCGGATTGGTCGGATCACGAAAGGGCGTTCGCGTTGATTGGGAGAGAACGCCCTCCCGATCCGCCCGGAACGGTCTGCCGTTATAGCGACATCAATTTCATCATTCTTGGCGAAGTCATCCGACGCGTCTCTGGCGAGATGCTGGAAGAGGTCGCGTCGCGGGAAATCTTCGAGCCTCTCAAGATGAAGGACACCCGTTTCCTGCCGCCAGCCGCATGGTTACCCCGGATCGCGCCGACCGAGCGGAGCGGGCGCGAAGTGTTGCGGGGCAAAGTTCACGATCCCAAAGCGCGGCGCATGGGCGGGGTGGCCGGTCACGCCGGAGTTTTTACCACTGCATCGGACGTGGCCCGGTTTGCGCGGATGATGTTGAACGGCGGCGAACTCGATGGCGTGCGCGTGTTGAAGCCCGAATCGGTGAAACTGATGACCCGAGTGCAGACTCCAGCGTCGATTCAAGCCCGGCGCGGGCTCGGTTGGGACATCGACTCCGCTTACAGCCGTCCTCGCGGAGACGTGTTTCCGATTGGCTCCTACGGGCACACGGGGTTTACCGGAGCGTGTTTGTGGATCGATCCGTTCTCCAAAACCTTTTGGATGCTGCTGTCCAATCGAGTCCATCCGGAGCCTTCGGGGAACATTTACGCGCTCCAAAAGAGCCTGGCGACCTTGGCCGCCCAGGCCGTGACGGATTTCGATTTTCAGAATGTGCCCGGAACTGCTCAAGTTCCTTGAGTTCGCAACCGCAAATCTGGTATTCCATCGCAGCCATGAGCCGACCGAGTCGCGTTTATCAAAGGCATCTTGCCCTGTTGTCCGCCCGCTCCATGAGGTTTCGCGAGTTGTTGATTGAGCATGCCAGTGTGCCGGAGTGTCGGGGTATCGGAGCATCGGCGTGGCGAAGCGCGACCCAATCCCCGAGACCCCGAGACCCCGAGACCCCGATACGGAATTCGTCGTGTAATCCGTGGCTGCTCTGGTGTCGGCTCGTGTGCGCCGCGCTCTCCTTGACCGCGAGCCTGGTGACCGTTGTCGCTGCGCCAGCGGAGGCCGGGCGAGGATACACTTACAAGAACGATCAGGGACGAAACCTGTCGGTTCATGTGCTTCAAGTGGATCGCAAGCGCGCCGACCTCGAACTGGTGACCACGCTTTCGCAGAATCAGATTCTCGGACTGGGACCGCTCACGGAACAGATTCGAACCATCCACCCTGGACGCGGCCGGCCGCTCGCCGCGATCAATGGAGATTTCTTTTCCGAGAGAGGTCCTTACCCAGGCGATCCACGAGGACTGCAAATCATGGAGGGTGAGCTGGTCAGCGCTCCGGACGCGGACGCTTGTTTCTGGATCGACACGAACAAACAGCCCCGAATTGGCGTGGCGCTGTCACAACTCAAAGTGCTCTGGCCGTCGGGCAGCTCGACTCCTCTAGGACTCAACGAGGATCGGCGCCTGAACGGCGCTGTGCTTTACACGCCTCGCTTTGGATCCTCCACCTACGCCAGTGGGGGCCGGGAATTGGTCCTGGAACGCGACGGACAAAGCCCCTGGCTGCCCCTCCGAGCGGGCCTGACCTATTCGGCTCGTGTGCGCGAGATTCGGGAAACGGGCAACACGCGATTAAGCCGCGACATTATGGTGATTTCGCTGGCCCCGCACATTGCCGCTCGGATTCAGGTCCCGGCTGTGGGAAGCACCCTCAGGCTTTCGATGGCTACCACGCCTGACCTGAAGGGCGTGCAGACGGCTCTGGGGGGCGGACCGCAACTTGTGCGCGCGGGAGAAGTCCAGTCCATCAGCCAATCCTTTTTCGACCATCGCTCACATCAACGCCACCCACGAACTGCCATTGGCTGGAACTCGAAATACTTTTTCCTTGTCGCCGTCGATGGCCGGCAGCCTGGGTTGTCGATGGGCATGTCATTGCCAGAGCTGGCCGCCTATATGGCCAGGCAAGGTTGCGAGGAAGCGCTGAATCTTGACGGCGGCGGCTCGGTCGAGTTTTGGCTCGAAGGCAATATTCTGAACAGCCCATGCTATGGTTACGAGCGGCCCACGGCCAATGCGCTCGTCCTGGTACAGACTGAGAAAGAAAAAGGGCAAGGCCAGTGAGGCATGAAACTTTGGGCGCACATGGACAAAACACCAACGGTACGCCTGGCGACGTAGCGCAGATTTGTAATCTGCCGTATCGCGGAATTGCATTCCGCAGGCTCCAGACCGGCTCGATCGCCTTGGAACCGAAGGGCGCGCCGCCGATTGCAAATCGGCGATACAGCAGAGTTCAACTCTGCGCTACAGCGGAAATGTCAAGACGCGCCTCGCAACTTTGGGCGTGGCCAAGTGTTCTTGAAGCAGCAGCGGCGAATGAGCGACCATGAATTCTTGCTATTTGTTTAAGAAGGGCGCCCGGCGAACGGCTGGGTCGCTGGCGATCCTGATTTCCGCATCGTTCCTTGGCGAAGGCACGCTCCGCGGAGATTCCTCCAGCCGCACCAACGCGAGACTTCCCCACGGCTTCGCCTATCACCACGACGAAATCCCCGACGGTCCCTGGTCCGTTCACATCGTGAAAGTGGACCGAGCGAATCCGGACCTGGAGCTGCAAACCACGCTGCCGAACGGCAACCAGATCGGCCTGGCCACACTCAGCGAGCAAGTCAAAGCCACGGCGCCGCGGCTCGGACGTCCTGTGGCGGCGATCAATGGCGATTACTACAACAAGACCCGCCCCTATGTCGGCGACCCGAAAGGTCTGCAAATTCTCGACGGCGAACTGATCAGCGGGCCGTGCGACTGGACCTGCCTCTGGACTGACGCGGCGGGCCATCCGCACATGACGAATGTCGCGTCGCACTTTGAAGTCACCTGGCCCCATGGCACGCGAACGCCGTTTGGCCTCAACGAAGACCGGCCACGCAACGCCGCCGTGCTCTACACCGCTGCGATTGGCCCATCGACCCGGACGAGCGGCGGGCGCGACCTGGTGTTGGAACGAAACGGGACGAACGACTGGTTGCCCCTTCGCATCGGACAATCTTACTCGGCGCGGGTCCGCGAGGTGCGCCCAGGCGGAGGCGCCCCGTTGACCAAAGACACGATGGTCTTGTCGCTCGGCCGCCAACTCGAAGCGCGCGCCGAAAGCGTGGCTCCCGGAACCGTTCTGAAGATTTCGACCGCCACAATGCCGAACCTCAAGGGCGCGAGAATGGCGATCGGCGGCGGGCCACCCATCGTCCGCGACGGGAAGGATATTGCCCGCACGGAAATGTACGTTCGGCACCCGCGCGCCGCGATTGGGTGGAACGACGATTACTTCTTCCTGGTCGAAGTGGACGGCCGGCAGCGGCGTTTGTCCGTTGGGATGACCTTGCCCGAATTGGCCAATTACATGATCAAGCTCGGCTGCAAAGAAGCGCTGAACCTCGACGGCGGCGGTTCCGCGACTTTTTGGGTTTACGGGCAGTTGATGAACAGCCCCTCCGAAGGCCGGGAACGCGGCATGGCGAACGCCCTCATGCTGATTCAGAAGGAGAAGAGATAGCCGGGTCATTTCGCCGGGAGCGCTTCGATCGTCACCGAACCGCCCACGACCACGTCGATTTCGAGCCGATGGCCAATATATTAACCTCATTCCAACCAAGGCGTCAGTCTCCGACGAGTTCACTTCCACTTCGATGATTTGCTTATCCCACAACACGGTCGCAAGATAGACATCGAACAGCCGAATACTCCCGTCACCGAGGATGCCTGGCTCGCGACAAATCCACTCCAAACCGAGTTGTTCGATCGTGCTTGCTGGCAAAGTCAAGAAGCCTGTGAAACCCGTGTCCACAATTGCGTTGACCTCGACCTGACGCCCCGAGCTTCCTTGGACCCGGAATTGGACCCTCGCTTCCCGCAATGTGTTAACCGACCCAATGATCATTCGATGAGCGCTGACCCCTCTGGCCGAAACGGTACACGCCGGGATAGCCGATCCGTAAGAGCGTGTCCGAAAATTCCGCGGGGTCCTGTTTTCGCGCCAAAGGCCGGATGGCGAGGCGCAACGAAGGAGAATATCCTCCCTGGATCTTCGACTGAGGAGCAACGAAGCCAGGCGGCCTTTGGCG
>VHCZ01000062.1 GCA_016871535.1 Verrucomicrobiota bacterium | reverse complement strand
TCTCGGCACCGAATGGTACTGGTTAAGTGCCGGTTTCGATAGCCAGTTTGTTTTGCCATTCCCCCAGCGCACTTCAATGCCGACGACGCTCGTCTCCGGGCCCAATCCGAAGTGAACTGTTGGAGCGTGTTGGGAACGATATGAATCGCCCATCACGATCTGACGCACCTGTCGCCGGTTTGCGGTGTGGAGCGTGACCCGCGTGCCGATGTGAGAGAATCCAGCGCCGCCTTCGCGCAGCCGAACGCCGATCCAGTTTCCCGGAGTGGGACATCGGTTCTTGAAGAGGTGCAGGCTCTGCCGCGCTTGCGGCCATTCTTCGAGCGTGGTCACCAGCAAATCCATTTTGCCATCGCCATCGAGATCGTCGCTGACGACGTTCCGGCAGTCCAATTCCATGGCGACGCCCATCAGATGCCCGATCTCAACGAAGGATTGGCCCGCTCGATTCATGAACAGCCGGTTCTTGTGGTAACCGCCGTAGGAGTAGCCCGCCCCGTAAAGTTTGGAACCCGTAGATTGGAAGTAAACGTCGCGGGCCGGGTCGTGTTCGGAACTCGCGACGTAAATATCGTGCCGCCAGAATTGCGACTCGTAATCTTTGGCGGAAACGCGGCTTTTGTGTCCGTTCGCGATGTAGAGGTCGGGATCCGCGTCGTTGTCGAAGTCGAACGAAGTCACGCCCCACGACCAGCCCGATTGGGCGACTTGATCGCTCAACGGGGTCTGCTCAAAACGGCGCGCGCGCTGAAAATACAGGCGGTTGCCGTAAGCCATCTTTTGGCGCATTCCCTCGGGGTCCGGGAATCCTGGAGGGACGAGCTTCAGCCCTGCAAGCCGTTGAGCCACGAACGAGTTCATGCCGATGGCAAAACAGTCCAGGAGACCGTCCAGGTCGTAATCGCCAAACGTGTGCGCCATGCCAAAGAGCTGCGGCTCGCGGATCACCGAACGGGTAGCGTCAGTGAAGCGACCGCGACCGTCGTTGAGATAAACATCGACGCCCGCGAAATCGCTGACCACGAACAAATCCAGATCCGCGTCGTCATCCAGGTCAACGAACGAGGCGCTGTAGGTCCGGCGAAAGCGCTTCGCTGCCAGGCCGGCTTGCTCTGTTCGGTCCACAAATCCTCCGTGCCCGTCATTCAGGAGGAGAAACGAAGGGAAGCCGTCGTTGGCGTCGTAATACGGGGTGGGCATCTGGCCTGCGACGTATGGAAGTTTGTACTGGGCAAGCCAGAGATCGAGATCGCCATCGGCGTCGATGTCTCCGGCGGTCATCACGAAAGGATTGAGCAATGGGACGTTCGTGAACTGGATGCGGCGTCCGCTGCCGAACCAACCCACCCCTGCGCCCCGCCCAGGAAGGGCGCTTCCCGGCGATGCACGAAACGCATCTCCCCTCCCGGGAAGGGAATGGGTGGGTTCTTGGGCGTCCGAGCGTTCCAGAGGTTTGCCCTGGCTGTTTCCGGCAAAAAGCAACAAACCCTCGGCATCCGCCGCCAACAGGTCCGGCGCGGCATCGCCGGTGAAATCCGCGAGCACCGCGGTGTTAATGGCGTTGGTCAGGCCATCGCAGAGTTTGGCCGCCCGGAATCGACCGCTGCCCAAGTTCCAGAAAATCTGATTCCGGCAAGCGAGGATGATTTCCGAAAGTCCGTCCCCGTTCAGATCATAGAGAATCAGGGGGTCGATGAAGGTCGGGTTCAGGTCCGGCTTGATTTCGCGGGCCAGCGCCCACTCGAATCCCGGCTCCCCGCGGCGCCGGAGCAATTCGAGTTCGGAAACCTCGATCCGTTCCGGGAATGGCTCCAAGGCTTCCAGGCCTTGCGGAGCGACCATGAACCCATCGCCGGTAGGGCGGCGCTGCCGCGCCGCCGCATCGACCGAAGATCGGCTGTGCGGCAGCGCAGCCCTACCGGGTTCCTGCGAAGCTCCCATGACCGAGAAGCCATGCCCACGTCCCATGAACTGAAAACTGCTCGGACCGCAGCCTTCAGGCTGCTTCCGCGCACTCTCCGCAGTCGAAGGTTGAAGCGGCCTAAAGGCCACAGTCCGGGAGACGGGCTCATGGGAAGGTTCTTTTGCCGCGTTCGCGCCTTGACGCCAAGTCACTTTGAACCGGCCGCGCGCCACGAACTGTTCGGGCTGCGGTTGATTCCTGCCGTGCAACGTGACGGCGAAGACCGATGTGGCGGCCTCGTTGCTGGCGTGCCGGAACTCAACGTGGCGCCATTCCGAATTCTCGATGCGCCAGCCCTGCGCCTGAAGCTTCGTCAGCATCTGCCGCCAATCAGCCGGGCGCAACGGTCGCGTCGGCGGTCCGGAACGCGCCGTGGTGACGTCATTTTCGAGAGTCTCCGTTTGCCCCAATGTTCCCAGAGTGATCACGCCAAACTCAAAGTTCTTCAGGACTTCGATCGCATCCCCGCCGGCGCGCATCTGATCCCACAGCCGCACGAAAACGTCCTCGTGCTTCTGCGCTGTCAACTCCGATGCCCATGCTGTTTGGTCGAGTTCATTTCGCTGGGCTTCCAGAGCCAGAGCCGCTTTCAGGGCCTTCTCATTGACGAACGAAGCGTTTTGTGCCGCCTCCGAACGGTTGCCGGCCTCCGCGCCACGACCGGGCGCTGGGCCACGCGACACTCGCAAAAGCAAGTAGGTGGCGGCGCCCGCAGCCATCACAAACAAAAGCAGCCGCGTGGCGATTCGGCGCGTCGAAGGCATGACCTCGCTGGGATAGTGGCCCGCGTTCCCGCGAGCAAGGAGAAAGTCCTGAGGTTGATCAGTAGGTTGCAGCGGGTACCATCCACCCCCACGGCAGCGCGAAAACGCCGGTGTCGAGCGGTCGGCCCTGGCCCGCGTGCAGCACAACGCCGTGCACGAAGGGTTGTTTCTTCTTTAGCGAATCGCGAAAAGCGCGGATGCCGGTCGCGTCGGAACCAACCACGGTGCTGCCCGTCTTGACCTCTATGCCCACGAGTTGTCCATCCTGTTCGAGAATGAAATCCACCTCGTGACCGGCGCGGTCTCGCCAGAAATGAACCTTTCGCCGGAGAGGATCCAGAGTGCGCCACGTCTGCAACGTCTGAAACAGGGTTTGTTCCAGCCAAAACCCGGCATCCGGACGCGTCGTCGCGTCGGATGGGGCCTTGATTCCGGCCAGGGACGCCGCAAGTCCGCAATCCGTCCAGAGCAACTTGGGAGTCTTCACCAGGCCGACATTGGGATTGGTGGCATAGGGGCGGATGCGCGTGATGAGGCAGCCGGTCTCCAGCAAATTCAAATAGCGGTGCGTGGTGGGATGCGTCAGGGCGGCGTCACGGGCGATGTCGGCCTGGTTCAGGAGGCGGCCGGTGCGATGCGCGGCCAACGCCATCACCCGCTGAAAGTCTGGAAGACTCGACACGCTGCTCAATTGACGGAGATCACGTTCGAGGTAAGTCTGAACATAGGCAGAAAACCAGATCCCACGATCGCCGTCGGTTGAGATCAAGAGCGCCGGCGGAAAACCGCCCCGCAGCAACCAGGCCGGCCAATCGCCCGCGGTCGTTGGCCACTCCCGTAAATCAAAGTCAGAGGCAAACAGCCGGTCGAGCGGCGACAGTGCGTTCTTGCGTTGCAGCCATTCCACCGGGCAGAAGGGAGGAAGTTCGAGATAAAGCGCTCGCCCGGCGAGCGTGTCGGCCACACGGCCCATGAGCAAAAGATGGGCAGAGCCGGTGAGCAGGAAATCGCCCGCGCGCCTCCGTTCGTCCACAGCCCGTTTGACCGCCAGCAGCAGCGACGGTGTTCGTTGCACTTCATCCAGTGTCACGGGGCGGCTCTGGAGCAGTGCGTCCGGATGCCGCTCCGCCTGGTCGAGCATGCCCACGTCGTCCAAGGTGAAGTAAGCGCGAGAAGGGCTGAGAGACCTCACCAAAGTGGTCTTCCCGGTTTGACGGGCGCCGGTGACGACCGTCACGGGCATCCCCTTGAGCGCGGACTCAAGGTTTTGAAGAAACCAGCGCGGGCGAATACTATTCATGGCGGGAACTAAATCATTTCATGCCATGAAATCAATTTCATTCGCGGGGATGGGCAGATGATCCGGATCAGGAGTGATAGCCAGCATGGCCTGGCCTCTTCTAAGCTTGAATCCGAGGATCAACCGCCTTTCCATGCGGCTCGAAATGATGTCACTCAGCGCAGAGATTCTCAAACAACTCCAGCTCGCGGTCGGACGCGAAAGCGTTCTGACGGCGAGAGAGGATTTGATTCCGTATTCCTTCGACGGCACCGCGGCGATGCAACAAATGCCCGGTTGCGTGGTCTTTGCTCACTCGACTCAGGAAGTCGCGGACGTGCTCAAGCTGGCGAACGACGCCAAATTCGCCGTCGTTACGCGCGGATCGGGCACAGGACTGAGCGGCGGCAGCTTGCCCAGTCCGGGCTGCGTGGTTCTTTGCACGGTCAAGATGAACCGGATTCTCGAATTGGACCGCGCGAATCTCACAATGCTGGTCGAGCCGGGCGTGACCACGTTGCAGGTCGCCGAGGCCGCGGCCGCGGCGGGCCTTTTTTATCCGCCTGATCCGGGGTCGATGCGCATTTCCACGATTGGCGGCAACGTGGCGGAGAACTCCGGCGGATTGCGCGGCCTGAAGTACGGGATCACACGCAATTACGTCATGGGCCTGGAAGTGGTTTTGCCGAATGGCGAGATTCTCTGGACCGGAAACAAATGCGTGAAGGACGTCGCGGGTTATTCGCTCAAGGATCTTTTCATCGGCTCCGAAGGCACGCTCGGCGTCATGAGCAAGGTGCTGCTGCGATTGATCCCCAAACCGCAGGCCAAGAAAACCATGGTTGCCACGTTCGCCCAGATGGATCACGCTGCCGAAGCGGTGTCCGCGATCATCGCGGCGCAGATTATCCCGTGCACGCTGGAGTTTTTGGACCGGATGACGATTCATTGCGTGGAGGATTACGCGAAGATCGGGTTGCCGCTCGATTGCGAAGCGTTGTTGCTGATGGAGACCGATGGACACCCTGCGGCCGTCGCCGAGGAAGCGGCGCAAATGGAAAAAATCTGCCGGGACAAAGGTTGCCTGGAAGTCCGCGTGGCGAAGGACGACGCGGAAGCCGCGAAACTGGCCAGCGCCCGGCGGACCGCGTTCTCCGCGCTGGCTCGCATCGCCCCGACGACGATTCTGGAAGACGCGACCGTGCCGCGCAGCGAGTTGGCGAAGATGATTCGCTTTGTCGAAGCCGTGGCCAAGAAATACCGATTGAAGATCGGCACGTTTGGCCACATGGGCGACGGCAATTTGCATCCGACGTTCCTGACGGACGAACGCAACAAAGACGAGATGCACCGCGTGGAGGAGGCCTTCAAAGAAATCTTCGACGAAGCGATCCGGCTCGGCGGCACCATCACGGGCGAACACGGCGTGGGTCTGGCGAAGAAGAGCATCCTCCCCAAGTTTGCCGGCGACGCCCAGATGCGGGTGCTGCGCGAATTGCGCCGCGCGCTCGATCCCAATGGAATTTTGAATCCAGGCAAGATGTTTGATTAGCCGAACCGAGTTCATTACTTGCTTTTTTGGCGTTGATGCAGCCATCACATTCAAAGCCAACGGACCTTCTACTAACCCCTTCCCCTTCACCCTGGCCCTCTCCCCCAGGGAGAGGGGAAACGGCATGCTGCGCCAGGAGACCTTTGGGGCGTTTGATCCCTGGGAATGCGGCGACCAATACTCCCTCTCCCCACGGGAGAGGGCCGGGGTGAGGGGAACGCAGCGTTCAACTACTCAGGCCGCAGCCACTTGAAACCGCGAGCAACCCGAAATCCCGATTTGAATTCAACATCCCATCTGAAGAATCTGGACTACTCCGTGGTGCAACAGTGCATGCACTGCGGGCTGTGCCTGCCGACCTGCCCCACCTACGACGCGACAAAGCTCGAACGCAACAGCCCGCGCGGGCGCATCGCCCTCATGCGGGCCATCGCGGATGACCAGCTCGAACCCAGTCGCGCCTTCGCGGAGGAAATGTATTTTTGCCTGGGCTGCCTCGCGTGCATGACCGCCTGTCCGGCCGGCGTAAATTACGCGGAGCTTTTCGAGCACGCCCGAGCGGAGGCGGAATCCAGTGGTGTGCTGCAATCGCCGCGGCGCAGCCTGATCCGGAACTTCACCTTGCGCTGGCTGTTCATGGATTTGAACCGCCTGCAATGGGTCGGCCTTGCACTCCGCCTCTCTCAACGGCTCGGCGTGCAAACTTTCTTGCGCCGAAGCGGCCTGCTGAAGTTGCTTCCCCGGCGGCTGCGCGAACTGGAGGCGATGACACCGTCGATTCAACCCCGTTTCTCCGCCGATCTGATCGAACCCGTCACGCCGGCGCGCGGGAAGCGCCGCTTCCGTGTGGCCCTGCTGACGGGGTGCGCGCAGGATTTGATCTTCAGCAACATCAACCGCGACACGGCGGAAGTGCTGGCCCACAACGGCTGCGAAGTCGCGACGCCACCGGAGCAAATGTGTTGCGGCTCGCTCCACGCGCACAACGGCGAATGGGAACTGGCGCAACAACTGGCTCGCAAGCAAATCGACCAGTTTCCTCCAGAGGAATACGACGCGATCATTACGAACGCGGCGGGCTGCGGCTCGCATCTGAAGCATTACGCGAAGCTTCTTCACGACGATCCTGTCTATCTTGCGCGCGCGGAACGTTGGGACGCGAAAGTGAAAGACATTCATGAATGGCTCGCGCACATCGGCATCGACTCTCCGGCGCCCAACGGCCTTCCGTTGCAGAACGTGACGTATCACGAAGCGTGTCATCTCTGCCACGGCCAGAAAATCACGGCGCAACCGCGCCAGGTCTTGCGCGCCATTCCCAACCTCAAACTGATCGAACTCCCGGAAAGCACCTGGTGCTGCGGCAGCGCGGGCATCTACAATCTCATCCAGCCGGAGATGGCCACGGACCTTCTGGACCGCAAGCTCGATCACATCCGCAGCACCGGCGCCGAAGTGGTCGCGACCGGCAATCCCGGCTGTTTGCTCCAGATCATCAACGGGGCCAGACGGCGCGGGATGGCGTTGCGTGTCGCGCATCCGATCACGCTGCTCGCGGAGGCGTATCGCAAGAGAGCCTGAGAGGTCGTCGAGGCTTGCCATGAACCCGGTAGGGCTGCGCTGCCGCGCGGCCGGTCTTTGCTCATGCGGCGGGGCGGCAGCACCGCGCAACCGGCGATGAGTTCAAGCGCCGTGCGCACCGCTGGGAAGCGTGGAAGCATGAACCGTTTCTTTGGACCGCGGCCTTTAGGCCGCTTCAGCGCTCGCATGCAGAGAGTGCGCCGAAGCAGCCTGAAGGCTGCGGTCCGCACGTTTCTTCGGTTCAAGGGCCGTGTGCAGGTCCGCAGGGACTTTCCCTGTACCCAATACCTCTTCGCCGAATGAATTTTGAAACCCGGTTTCGCACGAAGCGCGTCTATAGCGGCATGTTGAAATTGGCGCTCCCTGCATGGGCGATCCTGCGCGAGTCGTCGAGCCGTTTCGTCGTCCGACGACGCGCGTCGCGCTCCCCCGTGATGGCGCTGTTGTGGGGCAGGCGTCCTTGTTTGTTTAGCGCCTTTCAGCATTTTGAATGTGCGGATCGTTCTGAGTCGCGCCCACCCCGGCCCTCTCCCTTGGCGAGAGGGGGTCTTTTGCGCTGCGCTGGAGCAGGCCTTAGCGCCCAGATCAAACTGCGATCACGGAAAGGGAACTTTCTCCTTGGGGAGAGGGCAAGGGTGAGGGGAATCAAGGCGTCCTTTGGTCTGGCGCGAAGGAATCTCGGCAAAACGTTGAACAGATACAGACTTTCCCCCTGCTGGTCCACGCGCCATCCTGCCGCCGACTTACAGGCGCCAGGATGCACTTGCAACTGGCAGGCTGGAAGCCTGCCCTACATTATCGCCGGTTTGTTGCTGGCCTGGCCGTTGCTGGCGCAGGACAGGCCAGTCTCTCCAAACGAGCAGGCCGCGAAGGACGCGCCCACGCAAGAAGAGCCGGCCATCCCCAAGAAACCATTGCCCGGCAGAACCGAACGCCTCGCGGGTGTTTTTCGCAAAGACGCCCCAACTTCGACTGAGGACCTGAAATCAATCGAGCGTCAGGTCAAGAAACTCCTGGATCGTGTATCCCCCGCGGTGGTGGCGGTGCGCGTCGGCATGGGCAGCGGCAGTGGCGTGGTCATCTCCGAGGACGGTTTGGTGCTGACGGCCGCCCATGTCGCCGTGCGGCCCGGCCTGGACGTGAGTTTCGTTTTTCCCGACGGCAAAACGGCCAAAGGCAAAACGCTCGGCACGAACCATGAGATCGACGCCGGCCTCATGAGAATCACCGGCTCGGACCGCTGGCCGCACGTCGAAATCAGCGATCCCGATCAAGCGCGCCTGGGCGATTGGGTGCTGGCGCTGGGACATCCGGGTGGGTTCGATCCGTATCGCCCGCTGGTGGTTCGGCTGGGCCGCATCATTCGGCTGGCTCAGAACGCGCTGCAAACCGATTGCACGTTGATCGCGGGCGATTCCGGCGGGCCGCTGTTCGACATGCACGGCCGTGTGGTCGGCATTCACAGCCGGATCAGCGATTCGACCGCCGCGAACTTCCACGTGCCCATCGCGACTTATTCCGAGACCTGGGAGCGGCTTGCGCGAGGCGAGATTTGGGGTGACGGACGACCGCCGGCGCAGGCGTGGGTCGGCGTCTGGGGCGTCGATCATCCGGAAGGCTTCCGCGTGGAACTGGTCCACCGCGGCGGGCCTGGCGAAAAAGCGGGGCTGCAAGTGGGCGACGTAGTCACGAGCTTCAACCGGAAAGGCTTCAAAGGCTTCGAGGCTTTCGCGAAGCAATTGTCCCGGGCGAAACTCGGGGAGAAAGTGACGCTGGCGGTCAAGCGAGGCGATTCGGAAATCACGATCGATGTGACCGTTGAAGACCGCCCGTCCGGCCTGAGGTAGAAAGCTCCATGCCTGTATGAAGAGTGAGTATCTGTTTGACGTAGCGCAGATTTGTAATCTGCTGTATCGCGGAATTGCATTCCGCAGAAGCTCGACAAGTTCCAAGGCTTTGGAACTCGCCCACACAGAGTACACGGATCGCACGGATAAGACCACTTCCGCATCCGTGAAATCCGTGGTCAAGAAACCGCCCCCGAAGATCTCCACATACGCTCTTCGCGCTTTCCTGCTGTTGTCACTGACTCTGCTGGCGCAGGCGGCCACGACTCCAAGTCCGCGCGTTCGCCCGCTCACCCTTCCCGAAAGCCGCTTCAAGAGCGGGGCCATGACGCTGCAAGCGTTCGCTCCGGCTGCCGCCGCCGCGCGCGATTCCATCGTCGAGCTCATCCAAAACGAAAAGACCGTCTCGCTGGGCACGATCATCGACGCGAATGGCTTGGTTCTCACCAAAGCCAGCGAGATCAAGGACGGCAAGCTCACGGCCAGATTCTCGGACGGACGGGAGGTCGAAAGCACTGTGCTCGGCGTGGACGAAGAAAACGATCTGGCGTTGGTAAAAGTCACGGCTGCCGGTTTGAAACCCATCGAATGGGCGCCCGGGGATGTCGCGGTCGGCCAATGGGCGGTCACGCCCGGCATCGGCATCACGCCAGAAAGCGCCGGCATTATCAGCGTGCCGGTCCGCAAGCTGCACAAGCGCGCTTACATCGGCGTTTCTCTCAGCTTCGACACTGCAAAGGCCGTGATCGGGCGCATCACGAAGGGACTCGGCGCCGAAAGGGCCGGATTGAAAGCGGGCGATGCCATCGTGAGCGTGAACGGCGAGCCGATAAAAGACAGTGAAGAATTGATGTCTGCGCTCCGCCAGTTCCGCGAAGGCGAGACGGTCAAGCTCCGCGTCCGGCGCGGCGAGGAAGAATTCGACGCGGACGTTCCCATGATGGCTGAGCCGCCGCCGTTTGTGGGCGTGCAATTGGAATCCGAATCCAGCGCCGCCGCCGTCCGCTCGGTTACTCCCGGCAGCGGAGCGGAACGAGCCGGGTTGAGATCCGGCGATCTCATTCTCAGCTTGAACGACGATCCGGCGGAAGATCGCGCCGGTTTGATGGAAATGCTCGGCCAAATCACGCCCGGCGATTTCGTGAAACTACTCGTCAAACGCGAAGAGAAGAAAATCGAAATCCGCGTGAAAATCATGCCCGAATCCCCGGGCCAGCCGCGCCGGACCGGACGCGGACGCGGCGGGCTGAATCGCCAGGAGCGGATGAACCGCATGGGCGGCGAACTCAGCCAACGCGCGGATGGATTTGACCTCGCCATTCAACACGACACGATCCTGCAACCGTGGCAGTGCGGCGGGCCCTTGGTGAATCTCGACGGCGAAGCCATCGGCCTCAATATCGCCCGCGCCGGACGCGTGGCCTCCTACGCGCTGCCCGCCGCGCTTGTGAAGCAAATCGTCGAGGCGTGGGTCTCGCCGTAGCATGGGGACCGCACGCGACCTCGCGTGCGGTGGTCGGCGCTCCGCCGAGCACAGTCTTTCGTCTGAATAGAGATTTTCGATAGTACGGTTTCTCCGACGTTTCCGACCGGCGGGGGCGCCGGTCGGAACACGCGAGCGCGCGCGTGCTCCTCCACTTCAAACTGATCCTTCCAGCTTGGCTTGCGGCGGGGCTCTTTTGGGCGTTCACTCCGGCCATGATCATTGCAGTTCCCAGGGAAATCAAAGAACAGGAGTATCGCGTCGCGCTGCCCCCGTCGGCCGCTTACCAATTGATCAAGCGCGGGCATCAAATCCTGGTCGAACGCGGCGCCGGGGCGGGCGCGGGCTTTCCGGACGGCGATTATGCGCACGCTGGAGCGAGGGTTCTGGACGACTCAGCGGTTCTCTTTGAAGAGGCGGAGTTGATTGTCAAAGTGAAGGAGCCGCAGCCTTCCGAGTATCCGCGGTTGCGCGCCGGCCAGATCCTCTTCACCTACCTGCACCTCGCCGCCAATCGGGAACTGACCGAAGCTTTGATGAAGTCCGGCGTCACGGCTCTCGCTTACGAAACGATCGAAGTGAATGGCCGCCTGCCGCTGCTGGAGCCCATGAGTGAAATCGCCGGCCGCATGTCCATTGTTGTGGGCGGCTATTATCTGGCCAAGCACCGCGGCGGCAGCGGCGTGTTGCTCGGAGGCGTGCCGGGCGTTCTGCCCGGACGCGTCGTCATTCTCGGCGGCGGAGTGTCGGGCGTGAATGCCGCGCGCATGGCCACGGGTCTGGGCGCGGACGTGACGGTCCTGGAGGTCGATTTGGAGCGCATGCGTTTTTTGGACATCACGCTCCACACCGCGCACACGCTCTACTCGAACGAAAATCAACTGCTGGAATTGCTTCCTCACGTGGACCTCTTGATCGGCGCGGTGCTCGTCCCTGGCGCCAAAGCGCCCCGGCTGATCACGCGGGAAATGCTGCGGCGCATGCGGCCGGGCAGCGTGCTGGTCGATATCGCCATCGATCAAGGCGGGTGCGCCGAGACCTCCCGCCCCACGACTCACGATCAACCTGTGTTCACCGCAGAAGGCGTGACCCACTATTGCGTGGCCAACATGCCCGCCGCGTATGCCCGCACCGCCACGCAAGCGCTGACGAATGTGACATTTCGTTACATTGAATTGCTCGCGGACCACGGATTGGAGGAAGCTTGTCAGAAGCAACCCGCGCTTGGGAACGGCGTCAATGTTTTGAAAGGACGGCTGATTTGCCGCGCCGTCGCCGAGGCGCACGGCCTGCCGTGGGTGAAACTGAATTTTGCCTCACGGTAAGGCCTGCCAACGCTTCCTCAGTGTTCGTCGCTACTTTCAGTGCTGGCATCATCGGTGGATGAACGCTTCCTTCCCCCTCACCCCAGCCCTCTCCCTGGGGGAGAGGGAGACCCATCACTGCGCATCCGCCAGTCTGATGCATCAGGACTTGCTTCAGCGTGGCAGACGATCTTCCCTCTCCCCAAGGGAGAGGGCCAGGGTGAGGGGGAAGACGGCGGCCGAGGGACAGTTTGGCTTGGAATGGAACGAGCGCGTCAGCCACTGAAAACAGCGAGACCCCAGGCCCCCCGGTCCGCAGTGCGTTACAAACTTGTAATTTTGAAGAAAGGTTCGCGCCAGCCTGGTGTGCGAGGGTGTCGTCCAGAAAACGCAACGAAATCAAACTCAAACTTAAACAACGATTCGATTACCTATGAGCACACCCATGAAACAAATCTTCGGAAGGGATCCTGCCGCGTGGCTGGCGGGAACGTTCGCGATCACCCTGGCCAGCCTGGCTTTTATCGGGATCACTCAAGCCCAGGATGATTCGAAGGAAAAAGCCGTTCGCCTGGTTGTGGATGACAAGCCGATCAACCGGGACGGCAAATTCACGACCAGCTTCGCGCCCGTCGTCAAGAAAGTCGCGCCTGGCGTCGTGAACATTTTTACCGAAACGAACGTCAAGCAGACCGACTACCCGCAGATCCCTTTCTTAAACGATCAATTGTTCCGGCGCTTCTTTGGCGATGATTTCGATTCCGGAAATCCGCGGCGCGGCTTTCGCCCGCCCAAGCAGCGCGGGATCGGTTCCGGCGTCATTGTGTCGAAAGACGGTTACATCCTGAGCAACAATCACGTCGTCGAAAAAGCGGACGAGATCAAAGTGCGCCTGAATTCCGATGACCGGGAATACACCGCCAAGGTCGTCGGCACCGATCCGAAATCCGATGTCGCCGTGCTGAAGATCGACGCCAAAGACTTGCCTGCGCTCGACCTGGCGAACAGCGACAAGATCGAGGTGGGCGATCTGGTCCTGGCGATCGGGAATCCGTTCGGAGTCGGCCAGACGGTCACCATGGGCATGATCAGCGCGACGGGACGCGCAGGCCTGGGCGTGGACATCGATTACGCCGATTTCATCCAGACGGATGCCGCGATCAACCCTGGAAATTCCGGCGGCGCGTTGGTCGATGCCGAGGGCCGGCTCATCGGCATCAATACCTACATCGTGAGCATGAGCGGCGGCAATCAAGGGATCGGGTTCGCCATCCCTGTCAACCTGGCGAAGAGCGTCATGGAGAGCATCATTCAACATGGCCGCGTCATTCGGGGTTACCTCGGGGTTTGGCTCCAGGATATCAATCCGTCGCTGGCCAAGGAATTTGATCTCCAGGACAAATCCGGAGTAATCATCACCGAGGTCCTCCCCGGCAGTCCTGCGGAGAAAGCCGGCTTGAAAGTCGAAGACATCGTGACCGAACTCGACGGCAAACCCGCCAAAGACAGCCGGCATTTGAAGTTGCAGGTTGGCCAGCTCGCGCCCGGCAGCAAAGCGCGCATGAAAATTCTGCGCGACGGCAAGCCTCGAACCATCGAGGTCACTCTAAAAGAATTGCCGGACTCCGAGCAAACGACTCGCGCGGATCGAAGAAGGGATACGCCTTCGGATGAGACCCTCCAGGGCGTGACCGTCGGCGACCTCAACGCTGCCGCTCGCCGGCAATACGGGATTCCACGCGATCTGGAAGGCGCTTTGGTGATGCAGGTCGAGCCCAATTCCGCTTCTTATGATGCGGGATTGCGTCCTGGGGACGTGATCCTGGAGGTCAATCGCCAGCGCGTGCGCGGCGCCGAGGATGCCGTCGCTTTGACCGAGAAAGCCAAGGACAGAACCACTCTCCTGCGCGTTTGGAGCAGGGGCGGAACACGGTACCTTGTCGTGGACGAGGGCAAGGGCCGGTAAACAACGGTCCACTGGGTGCGCCCTCCCGGCTAACGAACTCTCTGCCGGGAGGGCGTTTTGGTGTACGGAGTGAACTTTGAACTTTGAACTTTGTACTTTGAACCTTAAACCTTGACCCAGAATGCGCGTGCTTGTGGTTGAAGATGACAAGAAGATCGCCTCGTTCGTCGTGAACGGGCTCAAGCAAAGCAGCTTCGCGGTCGATCATTGCGCCGACGGTGAAGAAGGGCTGTTCATGGCCCGCAACACCTCCTACGACGCGGCGGTGATCGACATCATGCTGCCGAAGTTGGACGGTTTGAGCCTCGTGCAGACGCTGCGGAAGGAGAACGTCCGGGTGCCGGTGATCATCCTCAGCGCCAAAGCGTCGGTCGATGACCGCGTCAAAGGCCTGCAAGCGGGCAGCGACGATTACCTCACCAAACCGTTCGCCTTCTCCGAATTGCTGGCGCGCGTGCAAGCGCTGATCCGCCGCGCCACCAATACGTCCGAGCCGACGCGCCTGGCCGTCGGGGATCTCACGCTGGATTTGTTGACGCGCGAGGTCACGCGCGGCAACCAGAAGATCGAGTTGCAAGCGCGCGAGTTTTCCTTGCTGGAATATCTGATGCGCCACGCAGGGCGGGTCGTGACCAAAACGATGATTCTCGAACACGTCTGGGATTACAGCTTCGATCCGCAAACGAACGTCGTCGATGTGCTCGTCCACCGGTTGCGCTCGAAAGTGGACAAAGATTTTCCAAAGAAACTCATTCAAACCTTGCGCGGGGTGGGTTATGTCCTCAAAGCCTGAAGCGTGTTTCGGAAACGTCTTTTTGGGTGGAACAGGCCACTGGCCTGTTGCGGCAGGCTACCAGCCTGCCGTCTTCTTCGGCGGCAAGTTGCCGCCGAAAACGGGCTGGTAGCCCGTGCCACCCATTTTTTGACTATGCGGCCTAGGCCCTCCAGCCTTCTCAGTGTCGTCCGGACGGTCACCTTCCGGCTGAACCTCTGGTATGCGCTGATCTTCATTCTGAGCGCATCGCTGCTCTTTCTAGTCTTTTACGTTCTGCTTGTGATCGGTCTGTGGCGCAAGGATCGCGAAGTCATCGAGGCCCGGCTCACGGAATACGCCGCGATTTACCAGAGCGGAGGTCTGCGCGCCTTGCAGCGCTGGGTGGAGAGCAGCGAGGAGAAGCAAAAATCTCTATTCGTCCAGTTCGTCAATTCCTGGGGAGAAGGACGCCTGTTGAGCGTGCCGCAGGATTGGATCGAGTTCGACCCAAACGTGCTTGAAGTTGGCCCTTACCGGTTGCAGCAAGGCTGGGTGCGAATTCCCCGCGACAAGGAAGCAGAACTCATTATCGGATCGATCGTCCTCAGGGATGGGGCCACGCTCCGGGTTGGCCGAACAACGGACAACCGCAAGACTTTGCTGCAACCTTTCCGGGCCATCGCCATTGGCGCGATGTCGCTCATCGCGGTGCTGGGTGTGTTTGGGGGCGCGGTGTTTGCCTACCGGGCTATGAAACCCGTGCGGCAAATCGTGGCCACAGCCCGGTCCATTATCGACACGGGCAACCTCGACGCCCGTGTGCCGGTGCGCCGTTCGGACGACGAACTGGACGAACTGGCCCAACTGTTCAACCGCATGCTCGACAAAAATCAGGCGCTGATCAAAGGCATGCGCGAATCCCTGGACAACGTCGCGCACGATCTGCGCACGCCGATGGCCCGCTTGCGGGGCATCGCGGAAATGGCGCTTCGCGAAAATCCGAACCCAGCCACAGCTCAGGAAGCCCTGGCCGATTGCGTGGAGGAATCCGACCGCGTTCTGACCATGCTCAAAACGCTGATGGACGTCGCCGAAGCCGAGGCGGGCGCGATGAAGTTGAACCTGGAATCCACCGAGATTTCGAAACTGATCCAGGACGTCATTGAGCTTTACCAGTACGTGGCCGAAGAAAAACGCATCGCCGTGAACCGCCGGCTTGCCGAGCCGTGCGTCGCGCTCGTGGACGCCAGCCGGATGCGCCAAGTGCTGGCCAACCTCCTCGACAACGCGCTCAAATACACGCCGGACGGCGGAAAGGTGGAAATCGAGACGCGAAAGGACGCGACATCGGTCGTGATCCGATTTCGCGATACGGGCATTGGCATTCCGCCCGAAGAGCAAGGCCGCATTTGGGAGCGCCTGTTTCGCGGCGACAAAAGCCGGTCGCAGCGCGGATTGGGCCTGGGCTTAAGTCTGGTGAAAGCGATCGTTGAAACGCATCGTGGCAGGGTCGAAGTGAGGAGCGAAGTGGGCCAGGGCTCCGAATTCACCGTGCGGCTTCCGGCGTGAAAAGGGAGGCTATTCGTCCAACGCCATGCTGTCGCGCAACACGGCCTGGTTGATCTGGTCATTCGCGGCCAGCTCAGCGAGTTGATTCTGCCTGGATTGTCCGCATTGACTTTGACCGTCAATTCTTGCTCACTCAGCGCCGTCGTCCTTTCTTCTGCACTGTTTTTTGGGCCAATTTATCGGAAGGAATTTTGCGACCATGAATACGCGATTGTTCTTGAGCTTGAGTTTTATCTGGATCCTCTTCGTGCCGGTTAGCTTCGCGGCCGAGCCGGTGAAATTTGACCCGCCCGCGCTGTATTTGACCTGGCAACGCGAACCCAGCACGACGATGACCGTTCATTGGCACAGCGACTGGACGGATGGGTTTCGCGATCCGGCGTTGCAGTATCGGGAAGCGAAATCAAGGAAATGGAACCTGGCGGTGGGCGCCTGGCATCCGATGCCGTTCACCAATCGCATCGTGCACACGGTCGAACTGACCGGGCTGAAACCGTCCACGGAATATCGCTTCCGCCTGGGCAAACTCATGGCGCGAGGCGCGCTGGGGTTTCGGTTCGAGCCGGATTCGCCCACCAACAAATTCCGCACCATGCCCGCGACCGGAGATCAGCCCGTCCGTTTCGCGGTCGGCGGCGATGTCTATGGCGATCGGGAACGTTACGAAGTCATGTGCCGGCAGGTGGCGGAGTTGGACCCGCACTTCGCCATCGTCGGCGGGGACATTGCCTACGAGAACGGGAATCCGGCCAATGCGCGGCGCTGGTTTGATTTTCTGGAAGTGTGGATGACCGAAATGGTCGCGCCGGACGGGCGGCTCATTCCCATCCTTCCGGCCATTGGCAATCACGAGACTCACGGGAACGTTTACACGCGAGGCGGCGGCGGGGTGGGCAGCGGCATTTCGCCGAATCGCTCCCCCTATTACTTCAGCCTGTTCTCCATGCCCGGCAAGCCTGGCTACAACGTGCTCGACTTCGGCAATTACCTGAGCGTTTTCCTTTTGGATTCATTTCACGCGAACCGGGTCGCGGGGCCACAGGCCGAATGGCTGGAGCAGGCGCTCAACCGGCGCCGGCACGTCAAACACATCGTCGCGGCGTATCACGTGCCCGCTTATCCATCCTACCGCCCTTACAGGGGCCAGGTGTCCGAAATGATCCGCGAGAATTGGGTGCCGCTCTTTGAGAAAGGCGGACTCCGTCTGGTGTTCGAGCACCACGATCACACCTACAAACGCACGCATCCGTTGCGCGCCGGCAAAATCGATCCGAAGGGAATCGTGTACGTGGGCGACGGTTGCTGGGGTGTCCTTCCCCGAAAAACCCATCCCGTGGACAAGACGTGGTACCTGGCGCGCGCGGAATCCATCAATCACGTCAACTTCGTGACCTTTCAAGGCGATCGGCGCCACGTGAAGTCGGTCGATATTGATGGCCGCGCGATCGACGAATTCCGGTTGGACGGCAACGGGCCGGTCGTGAACGTGAGCAGGAATTGAAGCGAGAACGTGGATCGCCACTGGCCACGCAAATCTTGCGTGCATTGGCGCCCATGAAACCTCGCCCCACCAGAGGATTCATGAAAAACCGCCACACTTTTTCGAACACGCATTGAGGCCCTGAACCCGGTCAGGGCGTCTATGGTCCGGAATTTTCTCGGAGGCCATGTAGGGCAGGCTTCCAGCCTGTCAGTTCCCGAGGCATCCTGCCTCGCGAATGACGGGGCAACGACTCCTTGTCAATGACGCTGCATGGCAAAGGCGGAGTAACGAGATTCACTTGAACGCACCCTGTCCTGCCTCGAGTTGGCTTTCACCACCATTTGAAGTTCGGGTCCGGCGCAGGCGACAGCGTCCAGTTGGCCAGCTCGTTGGGGAACAGATAGAACTCCACATGGCCGTCGCCCATCAGCATGTTGAAGCGGCTTTTGCCTTTGTAATTGTGCCAGATGCTCCGCTTGTCGAGGTTCCCTCGATTCGCGTGCCACGGCCAATCGCCTTGAATCACCTTGTTCGCCGGGCTGCGCGCGATTTCGCTGGTTTTGATCGGCGTGCCTTCGTAGGTGCTCCGGGCGAAGTTCAAATCACCGGCCACGTGGCGGACGCGAAAGGAATCGTGCTGGAATTGGACGAGGTAGCTATTCCCGTATTGCTTGAAGCAATTGCTCGCGGTGCGCAGGAGATCCCCTCGGTCATTCGGGCATTGGAAACTCTGGACGGCTTCGACGTAACGGTTCAGCGGCCGATTGGTGGCGGCCACGAACACGTCATACGCGCCGTTGGTTCCGCCGCCGGAAGCCCAATCGCGTTGCAGGGTGTAATACTCATTGTTGTCGTCGGCGTAGAGGTGATAACCGATGCCAATCTGTTTCTCGTTATTCAAGCATTTGATCTGCGTGGCCTTGCCCTTGGCCCGCGCCAGCGCCGGCAACAGCATGCCGGCGAGGATGGCGATAATCGCGATAACGACTAACAATTCGATCAGGGTGAACGCGGAAATCGAATTCCGAACGAAGGCTCTGGTGGAACGCATAGTCGGATTTTGGTTAATTGCCGGAGAGTCGCAATGAGAAAGTTCATGCGGTCCTCCGGACTGTGGCCTTTAGGCCGCTTCAACGCCTGACTGCGGAGAGTGCGCGGAAGCAGCCTGAAGGCTGCGGTCCGCACAGCTTCCTATATGAACTTGGAGGGGCTTGGGCCGATGAATCACGTGGCATTGGGTGTGCTCCGCAGAGACCGCCATGAAAATTCTTCCAATCCCGCGGAGTGTGCCAGCGAATTGCTCCCTTGGGTCAGTGCCGATCATGCTTGCGCTTGCAAAAGGGCCAGTCACGGCGGTGGCACGCTTCCCCGAGACCAGGAACAACATCGCGGCGCGGCGTCCTGTTGCTGGTTTCATTGAAAGTGGCGCGGTTGTGAAGAAGGAAAGCGCCGTCGAATTGGTGTCCGATAATGCAATTCGTCTGTTTTCGAGAGATGAAATCCGCTTTCCTGCCTGGCGAATCGCTGAAGCCATCAACGCCAGGTTCCCCAATGCGAGCCGGGCTTTGGACGAAAAAACCATCTGGGTGAGGATTCCCGATGCTCATCGGGACGCCCCGGTCGAATTCATCGCCCAAATCCAAGGCATCGAAATCAGATCGGAGTTTCCCGCACAAATCATCGTAATCGATGAACGCACGGGCATCGTCGTGGTCAATGTCCGGACCAACGTCAGTGAAGTCGGATTCTCGCCGGGGAAAATTGTTGTGCAGATCGCGGAAGAGCTTGAGGCGAAAGCCAGGCCTTCAAGCCGATGAACGCAGGATCTCTCATGCCAGCGGCAGCAGATTTTCCGACGCATCGAACTTCATCTCGCCTGGGCCGTGGACCGCTTCGAGATCGGCGCGCTTGTTGATCTGCGAGGCGTAGGCTTCCGAAACTTCCACTTCTCCGAGCGAGAGGGTGTCGGCAATTCGAATCACCTTCGCCTGGCAAACGTCCGGCAGCGCGAGCGAGAGCAGCGCTTGATGAATCGCTTCGCGGTCCGTGTCGAAGAAGATCGGCACTTTGGCGCTTTGGGGCGTCAACGCCGTCAGCGCATTCACCGCGGTGGCTCGATAATCAATCGCCTTTGCCAATCGCGCGGTCGTGAAGTCTGCGAAGCCGATGCCGATGGCGTTCCCGTTGGTCTCCGGCGTCAGCTCGCGAGCAAAAATGCGGTGAATCTTGGCCCCCACCGGAGCCGCCTCGGCTTGCGAGGAGGAAAAGCCTTGAATCCGCCGCCCGACGATATTGGGGTCCATGCCGGAGCCGCTGATGTTTTTGCCGATGCGATCCACGATCAACAGGTCGATGTTGTCGAAGGGAAGTTTCGGCATCAGACGCTTTGATTCCGCGAAGAGTTCTTCTTCGCGCCGCTCGATTTCTTCCGGCCTGAGCACGGCGATCTGGGCCGTTTCATGAAGCTGATTCTCAATCGACGCCACACCGCAGAGGATCGGCGCCTTCTTCAGGCTGATCCGGGCGATGGACCGAATGGTTCGTTCGTAGCCCAGCCGCAGCGCAGCGGCGTGAAACGTGGCAGCGCCCAGGCGTTTGCCCAGGCCGATGACCAGCATCTTGAGGATGCCGCTGCCGATCGCGCCGCTGAAATCCGTGTGCGGCTTGATTCGATTGACGACGACGATGCCGTCCGCGCGCAGCGCCTCCGCGCTGAAATAAACGTCCACGCCGTCTTCGGTGGTGGCAATCCGCTCCACGTCCATCGCAGCCTGGATCGGCGCCTTCACGTGTGCCTCGGTGATTCCGTACTCTGCCAGGACTTCCGTCTGGCCTTCGGGCGTGGCGCCGCCGTGGCTTCCCATGGCGGGCACGATGAACGGCTGCGCGCCCGCAACCTTGAGCGTGTCGATCACCGCGGCGACGATTTCTTGGACGTGCGTGATGCCGCGGCTTCCGGCGGCCACGGCGATCCGCGCGCCCGGTTTGATGTTGGCGAGCAGCTTCTGAGATTCGAACCCTTGCCGAATCACGGCTGGAATGTCGAGCGGCGCAGAACGCGGATATTTCTGCCGCAGTTGGATCATGCGTGGGAATTCTGGGCTCATAGTAGTCTGTGGATCATAACGCGGTGAATGGCCGCCGAAGTCAAGCGGACGTTCGCTCGCCGTGGTGGAGCAAGGCTCCCGCCGAGCCAATGCCATCGAGGCTCGGCAGGAACGTCGCTCTACCGCCGTTTACCGAGGGGGTACGCGGCAAAGCTGAACAAACTCTCGTATCACGCGGAGTTCCGTTTCCCCCGCGATCGTGTGCTCCTTCTCGAACTCGTGCCACTCGATTTGCAGACCGGCGGACTTGAGCCCGGCGATCTGCGACCGAACCGGCGCGATCGGGATGAGGCTGTCCCGGGTCCCGTGAGTGAGCAAAAACCGCTGCTGGCTGGCTGCGGGTGAGAGTTCTTTGACCAGCCGCTCCGGCTGAAACGCGTAACCGCTGATCCCGATCAAGCCGGCCAACTTGTGAGGATACCGCACGCCCATTTCGATGGTCAGCAAGCAACCCTGGGAGAACCCGAACACAAGCGTCTTCTCCGTCGGAAATCCAGCGTCGCGCTCGCCGTCGAGCAACTCGAACAAGAGCTGGCGGCTCCGGCGGACGCCGGGTTCGGGATTGCCGGCGTAATCGTACCAGGAAAATCCGCCGTAGTATTCGTCCGGCGCGTTGACGAGCAGATAATTCAGCCAGGGCAGCTTCATCATTTGCGGCAGCCAGCGATATCCTTCCAGGCTGTCGCCCAGCCCGTGGAGCACGATCATCAAGTGCGAAGAGCTTTCCTCCGGCGCCGGGATCAGTTCGGTTTTAAGCATGCCAGGATGGAATCCGGTTAGCTCCCGCTCAGCAAGCGAAGCGCGGCGCATCTGTCGGTGACAACGTGGCGCAGAACAGCCCCGGGCGCGATTCCAGGGGCGACCCGCCGGCCGCATCACCGCGCGATTGAAGCAGTGACGCGGATCACTTCCGCTCGGTGATCGGCACGTAGGGGTTGAGCTTCGGGCCGATGTAAATCTGGCGCGGACGATAAATGCGCGTCTTGGGCTCGTCCATGATCTCCTTGAAATTCGCGATCCAGCCCGGCATGCGGCCGATGGCGAAGATGACGGTGAACATCTCCGTCGGGATGCCCAGCGCGCGCATGATAATCCCGCTGTAGAAATCCACGTTCGGATAAAGTTTGCGGTCGATGAAGTAGGAATCCTTCAGCGCCGCTTCTTCCAACCGCTTGGCGATATCGAGCAACGGATCAGCAATGCGCAGCGTGCCGAGCACGTCATCACAGGCTTTCTTGATGATCTTGGCGCGGGGGTCGTGGTTCTTGTACACGCGATGGCCGAAACCCATCAATTTTTTGCCGCTGGTCTTGTCCTTGGCGGCCTCGATGAACCGCCGCCCGTCGTCGCCGGACTGGTGGATTTCCTCGAGCATTTCGATCACGGCCTGATTGGCGCCGCCGTGCAGGGGGCCCCAGAGCGCGCAGACGCCGGCCGAAGCGCTGGCAAACAAATTGGCCTGGCTCGAGGCCACCATGCGCACGGTCGAGGTCGAGCAGTTCTGTTCGTGATCGGCGTGCAACAGGAAAATCAGATCGAGGGCTTTGACCACTTCGGGTTTCAAATCGAAATCCTGATACGGCTCGGAAAAGAGCATGTGCAGGAAGTTGGCCGTGTACTTGTAAGCGGGCTTGGGATAAATGATCGGCAGCCCGTGCGACTTGCGGTGCGAAAAAGCCGCGATGGTGCGCACTTGAGAGATCAGCCGCGCCGCGTGCACTTCGAAACGGGCCTTGTTGGCCGGCCCCATCAAACCGGGGTAAAAGCAACTGCTCGCGTTGATCATCGAGGAGAGGATCGCCATCGGATGAGCGCTCGAAGGGAAACCCTCGAAATGATACTTCAAGTCCTCGTGCAGCATCTGATTCTCCGTCAGCAAATCGGAGAAGCGCCTGATTTCGGCGTGGTTGGGCAAATGCCCGTAGATGATCAAAAAGGCCGTCTCCACAAACGACGATTTCTCCGCCAGTTCCTCGATGGGGATGCCGCGATACCGCAGGATGCCCTTTTCGCCGTCGATAAACGTGATGTGGCTGACGCAGGAACCGGTGTTGCCGTAGCCATCGTCGAGCGTGATGCAGCCGCTCTGGTCGCGCAGCTTGCTGATATCGATCCCAACCTCGCCTTCGCTGCCAACGACGGCGGGAAGTTCATAGACCTTTCCGTCCAACTCAAGTTTTGCCGTTTTGCTCATGGTTTCAAAGGTTACTTCGCTAAAGTCGCGGCGAATTTCTCCAGCCGGTCCAGCCCTTTCTCGATGTTCGCCATGCTCGTGGCGTAGCTGATGCGCAGGTATTCGTCCGCGCCGAACGCGATGCCCGGCACGGCGGCCACCTTCTGCTGTTCGAGCAGCTTCGCGCAGAAATCGGAGGAGTTCAGCCCGAGCTTGGAAACATTCGGGAACAAGTAGAATGCGCCTTTGCTGTTCACGCACGAAATGCCGGGAATGCTGTTGAGCTTCTTGTGCGCGTAGGTGCGGCGCCGGTCATACTCCGCCAGCCACTTCGGCAGATGTTCCTGCGAACCCGTCAGCGCGGCCACGGCGCCTTTCTGTGCGAACGATGTCGGGTTGCTCGTGCTGTGGCTTTGCACAGCGTCGATCGCTTTGGCAATCGGTTCGGGCGCGGCCAGAAACCCCAACCGCCAACCGGTCATGCTCCAGGCTTTGGCGAAGCCATGCACGACGATGGTGTGGTCGTAGTGCGCCTGGGAGAAACTCGCCACGCTCTTGTGTTTCGCGCCGTCGTAGAGCAAGTGCTCGTAAATCTCGTCGCTCATGATGAGCACGCCGCGCTCGACGCAAAGGTCGCCCAGCGCTTTGATTTCGTCCGGGGAATACACGGAGCCGGTGGGGTTGCTCGGCGAATTGAGAATGAACAACCGCGTGCGCGGCGTCAGGGCGGCCCGCAACTGATCGGGTGTGACTTTGAATTCGGTTTTGTCCGTGGTTGGCAAAATCACGGGTTTGGCGCCCGCGAGTTTCACCATTTCCGGATAGCTCAACCAATACGGCGACGGAATGAGGACTTCATCGCCTTCCTGGCACGTGGCGAGGATGATGTTGTAGCACGAGTGTTTGCCGCCGCAGGAGACAATGATTTGGCTCGGCTTGTAGGTGAGGCCGTTCTCGCGTTTGAACTTGTCGGCAATGGCCTGGCGCAACTCCGGAATGCCGCTCGAAGGCGTGTATTTGGTGAAACCTTCCGCGAGCGCCTTGGCCGCGGCGTCTTTGATGTGCTGGGGCGTGTCGAAGTCCGGTTCGCCGGCGCCGAAGCCGACGACATCCTGGCCTTCGGCTTTCATTTGCTTGGCCTTGGCATCGATGGCCAAGGTGAGCGACGGCGAGAGGGACGCGGCGCGTTGTGAGATTCGATAATTCGTCATGCGTTCGATGTATTCGGCAGTGAATGTTCTGTCAATGCGTGGGAACTTTGGATTGGCGTTGAACCAACCGAACCGACAATCCTCGGCTTTTCTTCCTCTCCCCGCGAGGAACGAGTGGGGGGAGGATCGAGGAGAGGGGCATTCTGCAAGAGACAACAGTCCTCCTCTCCCCGCCCCTCTCCTCCCTTGGGGGGAGGAGAGGGAGAAGAGACAATATGCAAATTCTTTCCCAGAGGAGATCGCTCATTCGAGTCTGTCACTTTCGGAGGGACGTTTGCGCCAACCTTTGCCCCAATTCGTAAAGCTGCTTTTCCAGCGCTTTGGGGACATGGCTGCCCAATTTCGTGTAATACGCCGCGATGTCTTCGGCTTCTTTTTTCCAACCTTCGACATCGACCGCCAGGAGTTGGGCAAGATCGTCCGGACTGACGTTGAGGCCGGACAGGTCCAGCGCTTCCGGCGCGGGCAAATGGCCGATAGGCGTTTCCACGGATTTGCCCGTGCCCTCCACGCGTTCGCAAATCCACTTGAGCACGCGGCTGTTTTCGCCGTAACCGGGCCAGAGCCATTTGCCGTCGGCATTTTTCCTGAACCAGTTCACGAAAAAAATCTTCGGCAACTTGCGGCGATCCGTGCGCTCCGCCATCGAAAGCCAGTGCGCCATGTAATCGCCCATGTGATAGCCGCAGAACGGCAGCATGGCGAACGGATCGCGGCGAAGCACCCCGGCTTGCCCCAGCGCGGCGGCAGTGGTCTCGGAACCGGCCGAAGAACCCAGGAAAACGCCGTGCTCCCAATTGAACGCTTCGTTCACCAGCGGAATCGTGGACGGACGGCGTCCGCCAAACAGAAACGCCGCGATGGGCACGCCTTCCGGATTTTCCCAGTCCGGATCGATCACCGGACATTGCGCGGCCGGCGCGGTGAAACGGGCGTTCGCATGCGCGCCTTTGCGCCCGCACTCCGGCGTCCAGTCTTTGCCTTCCCAGTCGATGCCTTGGGCGGGCGGTGCCACGCCCATGTCTTCCCACCACACGTCGCCTTCGGGCCGCAGCACCACGTTTGTGAAGATCGTATTGCGGGCCACCGTGGCCATCGCGTTCGGATTCGATTTGTTCGACGTGCCCGGAGCCACGCCGAAAAAGCCAGTCTCCGGATTCATCGCGTAAAGCCGGCCATCCGCGCCCACGCGAATCCAGGCGATGTCGTCGCCCAGACAGCGCACGGTCCAGCCGGGGAGGCTCGGCTGCATCATGGCGAGATTGGTCTTGCCGCACGCGCTCGGAAACGCGGCGCACACGTAATACTTTTTCCCCTGCGGCGAGGTGAGCGACAGAATGAGCATGTGTTCCGCCATCCAGCCTTCCTTGCGCGCCACCAGGGAAGCGATTCGCAACGCGAGACATTTCTTGCCCAGCAACGCGTTGCCGCCATAGCCCGAACCGTACGACCAGATCGAAGAATCATCCGGGAAATGCACGATGTATTTCTTGGCCGGGTCCGGTTCGCACGGCCATGGTGTGTCGGCCTGGCCGGGCTTGAGGGGCGCGCCCACGGAATGGAGGCACGGGATGAACGGGCCGTCCGCGCCGAGTTTGTCCAGCGCGGCTTGGCCCATGCGCGTCATGATGCGCATGTTGACGGCGACGTAAGGCGAATCGCTGATCTCGATGCCGACCTTGCACACCGGCGAGCCAAGCGGCCCCATCGCAAACGGAATCACATACATCGTGCGGCCAGCCATCGAGCCTTTGAACAGGCCCTGCAACTTTTGCCGCATTTCCGCGGGATCGAACCAATTGTTCGTCGGCCCCGCGGCTTCCTTGGTCGCCGCGCAAATGTAGGTGCGATCTTCGACGCGCGCCACATCGCTCGGATGCGAGCGGGCCAGGAAACAGCCGGGGCGCAATTTCGGGTCCAGGCGCGTGAAAGTGCCGCTTTGCACCATCAGTTCGCAGAGGGAATCGTATTCCTGCTGGGAGCCGTCGCACCAATGGATGTCGGCGGGTTGGCAGAGACGTTTCATCTCCTCGACCCAGGCGAGGAGCCTTCGATTTTTCGTGGGGGCTGTTGACATGTTCAAATTCAAATTCAATTGGGTTCGTGTCGGGCCGCAGCCCGAATGAGTTGATCCACAGGCCTAAAACCAGTCGGTCACCACAGGGACCGCTGGCATGTTCTTTCTTGAGCAGCCCCGGCGGGTCGCCACCATCCGCCTTTCAAGATTGCAGGGGCTGCAAGCCAGAGACAGCGAATCTGCGCTTTCCCTGGTTCGGCCAGTGGGCAGGGAGGTTAACGATTGAGCAAACGGTGTCAACTGGCTTTGGGGCCTATTTCGCGTCCAACAACAGCGCCCAATCACCTGCATCGGGCGCGTGTGGAGAAAACCATGCGCCTTCGGTCCTCTGCGCCACAGGCGGCAAATCACGCCAGGTGCCCAGGCGCGGATTGAACCAGCGAGCGCAATAGTTTCCGGCAGCGAGCGTGAATTTCGCCGAGCCGCTCTTCGGCAAATACGCCACGTAGCGGCGGCCAGCGTCGGCGAGGAGCAACGTGTTCTCTCCGGCCAGTTCGTCGCGCGGCTCGAGCTGCCACCACGGGAAGCTCGTGAAAAAAGTGACTGGCTCCTTCCGCGATCTGGGTAGGGAC
>VHCZ01000061.1 GCA_016871535.1 Verrucomicrobiota bacterium | reverse complement strand
AATATCGCGGTCGGCATTTGCATTCTTGGAATTCTTGCGATCATCGGCGCTCTGATGGCGACAGTTGTGCGCCGCGAGCGCACGACGCTTCCTATCCAAGAGATTCAGCTTTCTTGATCTCGCGGAAAATGAAACGACGCAATTCGGTAAATCTTCCGCGAGTTCGTCCCCCGAAACAGCGTTTCCGTTTAGTTTAGTTCCTCACCGAGTTTCTGAATCGCCCGTTGCTTGCTGGTATTTAGCCAAGTGATGCAGTTTGACACTGAGCCTCCACGCACCTTTGGGTGCCAGCAGCATTGCCAGCAAAGTCGTACTGGAGGAGTTAGGGAAAGCACTCTTGAGTAGGCGCGGATTAGCCTTGAGTTCTGGGTGCATTTCCTTTATCTCTCGAGAGAAATTGGGTGCTAAGGCATTGATTCTGAAGGCCTGGCAGAAGGAGGTAAACGACCAGCTTGGTCGTTCGGCAAGAATATGAGCGAGACGCCACCTGACGAGATAAAGCTCAACGACCTCATGTTTAAGGCGCTTGATCATGCAGTGTTTTCCATCGCTGATACCGGTGATCCACTGATTCCATTCTCGCTGACTGAAGACGCCTCCGGGCAGACGACGCTTACGCGATATGTTACCGACCGGATTGAGAAGGGAGTCGAGGAAGGAAAGAAGAGCATCAAGGTTGTGAAGGAGAAAGTCGGATAATTTGTCAGCGACTCTTGCAGCCGACCAAGGCCTTGAATCTTCGGGGGTGGCGAAAGTAATCCCAGGCCAGGGCCAGTCCGGGAATCATTGCGTCTGCGGACGGAAAACCAGATCCACGACTTCGCCCGGGCGGGCTTTCAAATCGGCAGGCAAACTGATCTTGATCGGCAGGCCAATATCCATGAGCGCACCCGGTCGGAGGATGGCCAGAGAATTGGTGATCGGTTCTAACTGCGAGCCGACTTGCAGGACTTGCGCCTCATGCACCGACGGCTTCGGATACCGCATCCGCACCTCCACGGCCATGCCCAACGCCGGTTCCACCGGGAATGGCTGGCGCAGGTATCCCACGATGTGATCGGGCTGGATGGCATTCAGGGAAATGATCAGTTCCCCATTCTGGACGTTTTCGCCCGCCTGCCGATACACGGCGCTGACCATGCCGTCGATTGGAGCTTTGAGCGTGATCGGCTCCAGTTGAGCCTCGGCGGCGTGCAACCGGTCCTCCTGGGCCTTGAGGGAGGAGAGAACGGCGTCGGCCACGGGCGGCGGCGTTTGCGGGTCGCCCAGATTCTTCAATTGCTGCAAGCTCTGTTCGAGGTCTGCAATGACCTTGGTCCGTTCCTCCACTTCGACGCGCCTCTCGTCGCGCGTCTTGAGTGAAAAATCATAAAGCTGCTCGGAAATGAGTTTGGCCTGAAAAAGTTGTTCGTCGCGCCGAAGTTCGTTCTCGGCGCGCGCCAGATCGACCTTGGCCGTGGCCAGATCGACCTTCTGGAGCAGCCACTCCAGCCGGAGCCGCTCGTAATCGGTCGCGTTGCGTTGCTGATTGAGTTGAGGCTGCAGCCGCGTGCGCAACACGTCGAGTTCCGATTGCACCAAGGCAAAACGCAACCGGGGATCATTCGGGGTAATGACGGCCACCGGCTCGCCACGGGCGACTTTTTGGAAGCGCGCCACCTTGAGTTCGGTAAGCACGCCCGGCTGAGGACTGGCCACGTCCGCGCGAATCGCTTCGACCCTGCCGCGCAGCGTGGGGGCGACCAGGCGGTCGCTCCAAATGGCGAACACGCCAGCGAGGGCGGCGACAAAGCCGACCCACGGCAGGGCCTGCGTGCGAAATTCGCGCCACCGCCGGCCAGGCGGGACAGGAATCCGGGGCAACGGCCCGGAGGGATCAAAGTTCCGACTCATCTTCTGCTTTCAAACTCGTGACTCGGGAAACGCCGTGCAGCTCGCCCAATTCCCTTAGCAGGTCTTCGACGCGATTGGTATCCCGAAGCAGGATCCGATACGAAAGATCAACTCCTTCATAGCCTTCATTAGAACGCTGGCTGGCGCAATGCGTTTTCAGGCTATGCCGGTCCAACAAACGGCCCAACGCCGCCAACTCCGTCAAGGGCCGCGCCCAGTGCAAATTCACAATCAAATCATAACGGTGCCGGCTGCCAAAAGCCGAGTACCACAGGAAGAAGAACACCAGCGTGACCAGCGCGCAACCCACAATCGCCACCGTAAACCGTTGGGTCCCGTTCGCCATGCCCAGAACGATCGCCGACAACACATAGGTGGTGTCGAGCGTATCCCGGAGAATGTTTCGGAAGCGGACGATAGCGAACACCGCGAGCAGCCCGAACGCCGTGATCAGATTATTGCTGAGCACCTGCATCACCAGATCGACGAGCACCGGCATGACCACGAGGGAATTCACGAACGACCGGGAGTAAGACAGACCGGAGTGGGTGACCATGTAAACCCAGGCGAGCACTTGCCCGCACAGGTACGCCAGCAACAAGCCGAGCAACAAGATCGGCAAATCCGTGGGCGTGGGCGCGAAGTCGCCGCGATAAAACCATTCGTTCATGCCGCCGTCTTGATTAAGCCAGGAGCGCTCAGTTTTTTGAAACTGGACTTGCGCGCCTCCCGATTTGCCACACTCTCCGGGGCGGGAGAAAAACTCACCGGAGCCGCCAGCCGGCTTTCGCCCAGCAAAGCCACGCCATCCGCGTATTTGGCCGCCGAGCATTGCACCAGTCCATAGACCCGGGCCAATTCGCGGAACCAATCCGGAAACCGTCCGGAGAATTTCAGCTCGAGCACCACGTTGCGCCCAAACACCAAAACGGGATTCTTCATCTCGCCCGAAAGGCTGAGCGTCGGGTCCGGGTCGCATTTGACGGCGCGGTCCATGGTGACGCGGACGGCGTTGTTTCGGGGGCTGATCCAGGCTTCGCGCAAGTAGGACACGTGGGCCTTGGGCCGGGCGTGAATGTGATTCATGAGCTGGCTGAAACGCTGGAGCGCGACCAGTTGCTTGGGCTCATTGGAAATCAGGTGTTCCGGCGCGGGCAGGTGGCCGGCGATCAGCCAGTCCACGGCGCCACGGCGCACGGCGCCGCGTTGTTTGAGAATGGCGTCGTTCTCGCGGCGTTTGATCTCGAAATAGACCGGAGCCGCGGGTTGGTTCTCGTAAAACCGCAGCCGCAATTTGAACCGGTTCTTGTTGCCATTGATCGTCTCCCAATAAGTCGTCAACTCGTCCGAATCCAGGTAGAGGCTGTGGATCGGATAGGACAGGTTGGGCTGCGTGGCGCCGTACTCGTCGATCTCCAGGTAGAGCCGGACGAATTCGCGCACGGCCAATGCCACTTCTTCATTGACGATGTATTTCAGCTCGAAGCGTTGGAGTTGAAGCCGGTCTTCCGACATATGCCGCATCACCAGAGCCGGCCTCGCGCCACGCCGGAGTTCGTCCCCATCGACGCGCAATTCTTGCTCGTGCTTCTCGGCTCTGCGGCGACCCGTGGGAAGGGGCGCTCGGCCACCGCATCCGGCCGCAAATCCGGTCCGGCGCAGCGAACGGGATCGTTTCGATAAGGTGCAATGCTCGGCTTCAAGCTTTTGTCCGCGAATTAAAGCACAACGGGTGCCACTGGAAAGCGTGAATTCGCCCCCCCGGCATTGCTGCACGGCTGATTCAAGAAGGAGCGCGGGCAGGCTGCCCGCGCTCCTTTCGCGAGATTCTTGAATCAGCCGTGGCATTGCAGCAGTGCATCCACAAGTTGGCGGTGGCCTGTGGCGCAGGATTGCATAACCGTTCTTGTGGACCGTGGCCTTTAGGCCGCTTCAACGCTGGACTCCGGAGAGTGCGCGGAAGCAGCCTGAAGGCTGCGGTCCGCACGGTTTTCGGTTCAAGGGCCATGTTGCATGGCCACGAGGCCAAGGAAGCTTCCCACGAACCAGACGGTAGGGCGAGCTTGTCCTCAGCGAGCCGAGTCGGACGTGTTCCAGTCACATCGAGCGGCTCGCCGGGGCTCGCCCTACCAGCAGTTCATGGGAAGTCTCCAAAGCAGTTCGGGCACGCATCAAGGCGGATACGGAACACCATCCTTGATCGGCGAGGACGTGCGGAGCTGCACCCACGGCACGTCGCGCGGCCCTTTCGGGCTGGCGACGATCTTTTTGGATAACGTGTCCGGGTCCTTCCATTTTCTGATTTCGGCGTGCCCGTCTGCAAACGAGAAACCGCACGCGCCGTTGTGATAGTTGGCCGGCAGGTTGGCCCAGAGTTCCTTGCGGTTGACGAAGACGAGAAAGTAACCGTCGTCAATTCCGTCCGGGTGTTCATCCAGAAACACGAACGCTTCGGCCGGGGCGGGCTTGAGTATCTCGGAATATTTTTTGAACGTGTAGTGCGTGTTCCGGATCTCTGCGGTGTACCAACTGTCCCCGTTCATATTTCCGTTCATCGAAATGCTGCGCACGCGCCGATGCTTTCGGCCACTGAGGGTGACGGAGCTCTGGTCGGCCGGGCATTTGTAAATGTCAAGAGACTGGTTGTAATTCCAGAGCATCCCGCGCGGCGCCTTGATGAGATTGATGTTCGTGGCGTCGGTCGCCGTCATGAGCCAGCCTTCGATCCAGCCGATCTGGTTGCCCGTGCCGTTGGGCACGAGCCGGTCATTGTTGTCCTCGGCGTACATGTACCAGGCGAGGTTAAGCTGTTTCAAATTGTTCAGGCAGGCAATGCCCTGGGCCTTGGTTTTGGACTTAGACAGCGCCGGCAAGAGCATCCCCGCCAGGATGGCGATGATGGCAATGACGACGAGCAATTCGATCAAGGTGAAGCCGGGGCGCCGGGAAAAGGTTCTCGGTCCGGGATGAGAAGATTGGGGTTCAATGGTCTTCATGGCGCGTTCCTTCATGTTGTTGATGACTCTGGCACGAGCTAAACGCAAAGCTGACTCCAAGCCGCAGACCACGTCAAGCCTCCCCTTAAACGGGTAAGGACGGATTCCACTCCGTCCCACTGAAAACCGTGAAGCGCAGATGGCCTCGAAAGGTGACAATGGAACAGAGGCGGATCAGGATTTCTCAGCGTTCGTCTGTCTGCGGATAAACAACAACGCGCCGGAAATTAATCAGGGACGCGGTGGAACGCGTCCTTTACCAGTCGCGTAAAGCTCGATCACGCGTTCCAGGGCGCGGCGGCAGACGGCGCAGAACGTCGTGCTCCGCGTGAACATGATGCAGTCGATCTCCGGGCGGTAATAGCCTTTCGCTTCGTACATCGCGCCTTCAAAGGCGCCCACCTTGCCGGCGTGCTTCTCCTGACCGAACAGTTTCACCTCGAACTCACGATTCTCGCGGAAAAGCGCTTCCATCTCTTCCTCGGGCTTGTTCTCCGCGCGAATCTTCGCCCGCCGCTTCTGATACTCGCGTGAATGTTTCTCGAACTCCTCCTTTTGCCAGGGCGTGGGCGTTGGCGTGCCCGAGGCGACGAGATCCTTCCATTTCAGTTCCTTCGCGTTGAGCAGCGCGGTGACGTTCGGTTCCCACGGCTCGGCCCTGACGGACGGCGACGCGTAGGCCACGGGCGAGGTGTAGTACTCGTCCGCCAGCCCCGCGAAATGATGGCCGAACTCGTGCACGAAGACATACGGCGCTTGCCCGCTGTCCGCCGCAACCGTGCCGTAGAGATTGTGAATTCCGCCGCCCCCGTACGTGCGCGTGTTGGTGAGAATTTCGACGAACTCATACGGCGCGAACTGCGCGACGGTGCGGAAGGCGCGGTTGTCGAAAGTCAAAATGTAGCGTTCGGAGCCGAACGCATCGTAAGTCGTGCCCAGCGGGGACACACGGTGGATCCCGGTCGAAGGCCGCGAAACGCCCGATTCGGCGGCCAGCGGGCAAAGCGCCCAGACATTGAAGTTCGTGCGCTGCTCTTTGAAGGGCGAAGTCGCGAAAAGGACTTCGGCGAGCCGCCGCGCGTCCGTTTCAAACTTTTTCAACTCCTGCACGGTGTAGCCGTCGCCCAGGATCAGGAAATCCACCTTCCCGGCCGGGTCGCCGTTCTTCTCGATTTCGATCAGGGGCGCAGGCGGAGGCGGTGTGGACTTGTCCACGAACATGTCCTTTGGATCGACGATGGTGGACCAGACTTCGCGGAAGGCGTTTTTGTCGTCGCGTTTCTTCAGGAGGATTTGCACGGGCGCGCGCGGCGCCGGAAAACGCAGTGATTCGTGGAAGGAGCGGTTCGCGGACTTCGCTTCGTCGGTGGTTTCCCATTCGCCGTAAATGGAACAGAAACCGCGCGAGTAAAGAAGGCGGTTGCTCGCGCGGTCGCGGACTTCAAACAGATATTTGCCGAGATTGGTTTCGTCGATGGGCCGGGCCGGATTGCCGGGCCACGCCAGCGGCTCGACCACGACGCGATCGACGCTGAACAGCTCCTGGTTTGCGTTCCCCGTGTGGAAATAATCCAGCCGCAGGGTGCGGGGCGGCGCGGATTGCGCGAGCGCGGCCGAGGATACAAGAGTAGAAAAAAGGGAAAGACCCAATGCAATCGAAGCAAATCTCTTCATGCACGCGATTGTATCAGGAAAGCCATTGGCCGTCAGAAAATTGTCCTCCAGCTAAGCCTGGAAAAGCAACCAGGCCCACGAAACACACCAAACACACAAAAACTGAACGCGTTGCCAAAGAAGCGTCCTCATCCAGCCGGTGAAACGTCTCTCCGGGTTCAACAACTCTCCTTTCGTGCCTTTCGTGTGTTTCGTCGGCTCTTCAAGCCGCATTGAGTGTAATTGCCGGCTGCTACATCCTCAGGAGCGACGAATGCCGCTTCAGCCAGCGCTCCGCCTCTGTGAACTCCGGACAGACGCGGGCCACCTCCCGCCAGAAACGCCGGGAGTGGTTCATTTCGCGCAGGTGCATCAGCTCGTGCAAGATGATGTAGTCCGACACGAAGGCCGGGGTCTGGACCAGACGCCAGTTCAACGAAAGGCTGCCGCGGCGGGAACACGAACCCCAGCGCGTCCGCTGATTGCGCACTGTCACTCGCCGAACGATCAAATCGTGCCGCGAGGCCAGCTCGAACACGCGCGGCGGAAGCTCCCGCTCGGCCAATCGGCGAAGGCATCGCTCCACCGCGGGCCGCAAATCTTGCGCGGGCGACTCGCGAGGCAACTCGCCTGCCACGGTCGGCGGCCCGCCGATCGGAAATGCGGAAGGCCGCCTCTCGGAAAGGCCGTCATTATTGACTCCAGGCGTCGATGACATTCCGTCCGGCGAGTCGCCGGGCGGCACAGGCGGGTCGCCTGTGCTACCCCAGGTCGAATTCTCAGACGCGTACCCTGATATCTGGAACGATTCACCTCCCAGCCGGATGGTTGCAGCCGTCCCATCAACGCCGGCTTCGAGACGAACCAATTCGCCTCGGAACAGAACCTCCGAGCCAAGGGTCCACGCCGCAGGACGCACCGGCCGCGTTTCGAGGCGCTGCAACTGACGCGCCAGCCAGGCCGTGTGCCGCTCGGCGAATTCCTTCGCGGCATGAACCGAGCCGCCTCGGGGGATCGTGACGCGGGCGACTCCATCCGGACGCAGCCGCAGCACATAACGCCGCGCGCGAGGATTGCGGACGAGCGCGAGAGGAATCTGGCGTTGGCCGACCAAAAGCGCAGCCGCAAGACCTTTGATCAGACTACCTTCAGCCGAGTCAGCCATTCTTGCCGCAGCACTGCTTGTATTTCTTGCCGCTGCCGCACGGACAGGGATCATTGCGTCCCACTTTTGGACCCGTCCGCACTGGTTTGGCCTTCGAGAGCGCTTCGGTCGCTTCGCTGACCATGTCGCTCGGCTTGGGGGCGGCCGTGCTGGATGGGCGTTCTCCGAATGCGCTGGTCTCCTGATGAACGGTCCTTTGCGGAAGGTTCCGGAGGAACTGGTCGAACGCCATCAAGCTGGATGCGCTGCGGAAGATGTTGTGGCAAATCTCGGTCTTGATGTTGACCATCAATTCCTCGAAAACCTTGAAGGCTTCCGCCTTATATTCGATCAGCGGATCGCGCTGGCCATAAGCGCGCAGGCCAATGCTGTTCCGCAAGCTGTCCATCCCGTAGAGGTGCTCCTGCCAGAGCTTATCGATCGCGCTGAGAATCGTGTAACGCTCGATCGCCTTCAGCGCATCGGGATTCTCGAAACTGATCTTCAGTTTGTACGCCTCTCGAACCTTGCTTGAAATAAAATGGCAGACCGCGAATTGCGCGGCACTCAGGCCGTCGAAGAGCGAACCCGGCACCGGCTCTTCACTCCCGCTGTTCGCGGCTTTGGTGATCTCGCTCTCGGGGATGCCCAGTGGAAACGTCAGGTTGATCCAATCCGCCAGAGCTCGCAGTCTCCAGTCCTCCGGACCTTGGGTGGGCGAAGTAAACTCTTGAACCTTCTGAAGGACGACTTCCTCCATCACGTCCATCAAGCGGTCCTGAACGTCGTCGGAATGAATGATTTCATTGCGGAAGCCGTAGATGACTTCCCGCTGCTTGTTCATCACGTCGTCGTATTCCAGCGTCCGCTTGCGAATCTGAAAGTTGTGCTGCTCGACTCGCTTCTGCGCGGTTTCGATGGAACGATTGAGCAACGGGTGTTCGAGTTCCTGGCCTTCTTCGTATCCCATCCTCTCCATCAATTTCACAATCTTGTCGGAGCCGAAAAGGCGCATCAGGTCATCTTCAAGTCCGATGAAGAAGTGCGATGAGCCTGGATCGCCTTGCCGCGCGCAACGGCCACGCAACTGGCGGTCAATCCGGCGCGCTTCGTGACGCTCCGTCCCGATCACGTGCAATCCGCCGAGATCAGGAACGCCTTGCCCCAGTTTGATGTCCGTGCCTCGACCAGCCATGTTCGTGGCGATCGTGACTGCTCCGCGCTGCCCGGCGAGCGAGACAATTTCTGCCTCGCGCTGGTGGTATTTCGCGTTCAAGACCGAATGCGGAATTCCGACGCGATTCAACAACCTGGATAAATGCTCGCTCACCTCGACCGAGATGGTGCCCACCAGGATTGGCCGGCCCTCGCCATGGATGGCCTGGATTTCTCTGAGCACAGCCTCGTATTTCTCGCGCCTGGTCTTGTACACCGTATCGTGGGCGTCCCGGCGGCAGACCGGCTTGTTCGTGGGAATGACGAGCACGCCCAATTTGTAAATATCGTAGAATTCAGAGGCCTCCGTCTCCGCCGTTCCTGTCATGCCCGCCAGTTTCTGGTACATGCGGAAATAGTTTTGGATCGTGATCGTGGCCAGCGTTTGCGTTTCGCGTTCGATCTCGACGCATTCCTTGGCTTCCACGGCCTGGTGCAATCCGTCGCTCCACCGGCGGCCGGTCATCAGGCGCCCGGTGTTTTCATCGACGATGATGACTTTGTTGTCCTGGACGACGTATTGAACGTCCTTTTGATATAGAGAATAGGCCTTCAGCAACTGGGAGATGGTATGGATTTGCTGCGCCTTGCGCTCGAAGTCGGCCTGCAACTTCGCCTTCATCTCGACCCGCTGGCGAAGTTCCGCGTCCTGCTTCGCGTCAATCTCGTGGAATTGAGTGATCAGGTCTGGCAAAACAAACGCGTCGGGATCTTTCGGACTCAGGAAATTCCGGCCTTTTTCCGTCAAGTCGGCTTCGTGGCCTTTCTCGTCGATCGCAAAGAACAATTCCTCCTTTTGTTCGTAGAGCATCTTCTTGGACTGGTCCGCGTGAAGTTTCATCTCCGCCGTGTTCATCATGCGGTGGTTTTCCGGCTCTTCCAAAACCTTCAGCAAGCCTTCGGATCGGGGATTGCCCAGCTTGACGCGATAGAGCAGCAGACCGATCTGGTGCTCCACCTCGCCCGGGTTTTGCGGATTGGAACCGTCGGTTGGCCGAAGTTGTCGGAGCAAAGATTCCGCCTCCGACAGAAACCGATTGCAGAGCTTCTCCTGCGCCCGGACCAGCGACTCCACCGCCGGTTTGAATTTGTCGTACTGGTTATCCACGTTGACGACCGCGGGGCCGCTGATGATCAACGGCGTGCGGGCTTCGTCGATGAGGATCGAATCGACTTCGTCCACGATGGCGTACCAGTGGCCGCGCTGGACTTGCTCCTCTTTGCGCGTGGCCATGCCGTTGTCGCGGAGGTAATCGAACCCGAATTCGGCGTTGGTCCCGTAAGTGATGTCGCAATGATACTGCTCGCGCCGGACGTTCGGCGGCTGATCGTGCAAAATGCAGCCAACCGTCAAGCCGAGGAATTGGTACACCGCTCCCATCCATTCGCTGTCCCGCGCCGCGAGGTAATCGTTCACCGTCACCACGTGAACTCCATATCCGGCCAGCGCGTTCAGATAAACCGGCAGCGTGGCCACGAGTGTCTTGCCTTCGCCGGTGGCCATTTCCGCGATCGTGCCCCGGTGCAGCGCCATGCCGCCGATCAATTGCACGTCAAACGGCACCATATCCCACTTCAGCGGGTGCCCCCGGACGATGATCTCCTGTCCCAGGAGGCGCCGGCAGGCGTTTTTCACGGCCGCAAAAGCTTCCGGAAGCAATTCGTCGAGAATCTGCTGCTCGATATCCTTGGCCTTACGCCGTTCAATTTTGGCCTCGTCAGCGCGCAATTCGGATTCGAGCTGGCGCGCTTGCGCCAGGATTTCGGGGACTCCGCGTTCTTGCGACGCCTTTTCAATGCGCTCCTTGAATTCCTCCGTTTTGGCTCGGAGTTGTTCGTCAGTCAGCGACTGATACTGCTGCTCAATCTCGTTGATCCGGGTCACGAATGGCCGGAGCTTTCGGACCTCGCGGTCGTTTTTTGACCCAAGTATTTTTTTGATGATGAAACCAATCATGGCAACGTCGGAAATTTCCGGCTAGACACGCTACGGGAAGAGCCGAGAGGCGTCAAAAGGATTTGGAGGCCGCCTGGCCGCCTGTAGCCGCCTGTATCCCCTCAGTTGAGTTAGTAAAGGTGGGGCGAGACTCCTGCCGAGCCAATGCCATCGAAGAAAAGCTCCGCTGGAGCGTCGCTCCACCGTCGTTAAAAGGGGTTACAGCCGCCTTGGCCGCCGTTTTGAGCATTTTAAGCCAGAAAGCGAAATCGCCCCAGCCCTCCGGGGCGGGGCGGCGCCTGGCCGGCTGCGGCGTTGCTCGTCGGTCACAGCCCCAAAACGGGGATGCTCCCTCCTCGCGCCTTGCATCCGGCCAGGCGGCGCTCCCGCCAAAACCGGAAGTTATTTTTGCACAGACCCTATGATGAGTTTCGCCGTGGAACGGTTGAGCGTTGCCGGGAATATCTCCGAAAGAACCGGCCCGCCTGAGACCTTCAGGCATTTGCCGGCGCCGTCTTTCCACGCCCGCCCGGCGGACGCACCGGAGAAGTTCCGTTACTCAGGCGTTCGCGGAAGCTCAGCCAGTAGGTTTGCGGCATGAGGCCCAGGGCGATCAGCAGAAGCTGGCTGCCGATGAACAGCATCAACCACCGGAACGCCGCGTCGGTGAAGCCGTACGAATGCAGGCCGATGCCCAGCATGTTCACCCCGAACCACGACCACGCCGTCACGATGTTGCCGACCACCGCCAGGTTCATCAGCCCGCGTTCTTTGACCATGCCGCCCCACCGCGCGTGCAGGATCAGCGCATTCCAAAGCACGATGATCAGCGCGCCGTTCTCCTTCGGGTCCCACCCCCAGAATCGACCCCAGGATTGATCGGCCCAGATTCCGCCCAGGACGGTGCCGACGAAGCTGAACAGCGTCGCGAAGCAAATAATCCCGTACACCATTCGCGACAGCGCCTTCCCAACGACCTCGGTCAGCGTCCGCGTAAATACCCCGCGCACCAGGTACACGATGGCCAGGAAGCCCGCCACAAACGTCGAGGAATAGCCAAGCGTGATGACGACCACGTGCGTTGCCAGCCAGAAATTGGTGTCCAGCACGGCGCGCATCATTTCCATGGTATCCCCTCCCAGCGAGAGGTTGTGCGCGATTATTAACGTGATGAAGCCCACGGCCGAAGCCACCACTGACCCGATGCCGTCCTTGTAGAATCGTTCCAGAATCATTCCGAGCACCACCGCGCCCCAGCCGATGAAAACCGCTGACGAATACAGATTCGTCACCGGGGGCCGGCCTTCGAGCAACATGCGGTATAGCAAACCGGCGGTCTGAACGACGAAGGCCACGCCGATCAATCCAAAAGCCGCGCGCCGCAGCCAATCCGAAAGGTTGAACCACGAAGCGCACGCGAGCAGAAACGCCAGCACATAAACAACCAGCGATTTGTAGAACAGAGCCAGCGCGTTGAAGTAATGCTCCCGCTGCGCCTTGGCGAGTTCCGGAGCATACTTGTCCGCGATCGACGCCCGGTAATCCGCCACCGCCTTGTTGAAGTCCGCGATCCGGCCTTCGCGAAAGGCGCCGGCCATCGAGGCATAGACATTTACAGCCGCGGGCAAGGAATGCCCGTGGACAATCTCGATCATCGCCTCGCCCATGCGCATCCATTGGTCGCGCGCAGATTCGGCGTGGATCGGCGGCACCAGCAGCGGCGTGCCCATCCGAGTCATCGCGTCGAATCGCGTGACATAGCCGGTGAACAGGTCGTAAGCTTTCTTGTCGTAATCCTTCTCCGCCTGTTGCGCCCGGAACGCCGCCATTCCGGCTTCCACCGAGCTCAAGTATCCGTTCAGTTCCTTGGACACATTTTCCCAGTTTTCCGGAAACACCGTGTTCTTGAGCCGCATGTAAAGGAAGAGCCGGCTCTGCAATTTCATCACCGCTTGCTCGAAGGGCGAGCGATGCGCCGGCTCGATCCCGGAGATGCGGTCCGTCTGCTTCTGCAGCTCTTCGTGGGCGGGCCAGATTTGATTCCACGAATAATGCTTGCCGTCCTGGCGTTTCTCGGGATCGGCGTCGGGCAAGCGCAGCAAGCTGCGCACTTCCGGGTGGTCCACACGAAACACCGGCATCTCGTCGGCCTGTTTCGGGGCCATCATCACATGCATCAGCCATTCCGTGGCGGAAAGGATGCGCGGAGATTCGGACACTTTTTTCCACGGCTCCAGGTTCGCGGTCTGTTTCTCGCGAATCTGGGCCAGCGAATTGCGCGCGAGCGAATCGAGCGGTTGAAAGCGTCCGTTCGATATCACAGGCAACTTGCCGAATTCCTGCACCGCCCACGCGCCCTCTGGGTCGCGCGGCGCGCGGAACGCCGAAAGGACCCAGAGCGCGCACACGCCAACGATGATTCCCGGCAACCATTTTTTCATGCAATCCTCCGTTTCTTGATGAACCCGGCCAAATGCATCATGAATTGAATGACCAAGCCTCCGCCGACCAGCACGCATGCCAGGTAGGGCGTCAGCCAGCTTGGATTGCGCACCACTTGCAGCACGCTCGTGCCTCGGTTGCGATCCAACTCGTCGCTTCCCATCTGATACTGGTAAAAGGTCAAACCCTCGTAGCGCAGCGGATTGTTCATGTAAATGTCCACCTCGCGCGACTCGCGAGTTTTGGGATTCTCAATGCGCACACGGCTCTGGAAGTTTTTCGGAATACCCTGCGGATTGGCGGACGATCTCGTCCCGGGATAAACCTCGTGCGTGGTCTTCAGCAACTGCACGGAGAAGCGATGATACTCGCGCTCGAAGCGCAGGCTCATCCGCCAACTGCGGTCCCCCACTTTAACTTCTTGCTCGTCGAGAGTGACTTGACCTACCCACGTGCCCAGCGAGCCTTGCGGACCAACCAACTCGAGGACCGCGGCCGGGAGATTCCGCTCGTCTGTCGTCCTGGTTTCTGGCACGGGCACCAGCGTTATCTTCGGGCCGTACCCCGCCGTGGCCGGCGGCGGGTTGGTATCCATCATCGGCGCCCGTTGCCGCACCCGCGAGTTGATATGGAGTTGCTCGACGCGAACTATGAACGGAAGCTTTTCATGCCGAATCTCGCCCTTCTCAGCCAACACGGACTGCGGAATGGCCACGACTTCTTCTTCGTCCGGGTTTTCGCAGTTGGTGACGAAAGCGATCTCGGTGCTCATCGAACTGCTCGAATAATGCCGCGACTCTCCCTCGGCGAAACTCATCTGCGTCTCGCGCGACAGCAAATCCGTCGCGAGCTGGCCCAGCAACAGCAAGATGATGCCGACGTGCGTCACGTGAATGCCGAGCTTCTTCCAGGTCAGTTGGAAACGTTTGATGTGGGTCAGCACCAGGTTCACCACCAACACCGTGCCGACCAGGTACCCGCCAGGGAAAATCGGGATTTGCCACGCGGCTCCGGTGGGTCCCCACCAGATGAAGAAGCTGCGAAACCAGCGGTTCTGCGCGATGTACAGCCCTTCGCTCACTTGCGCCAGCGTGCCGAGGAAAACCAGCACGATCCCCAGCGACAGGCAGACCACCGTCAGCTTCAGTGATGTCAGGAACAGGATGATCTTGTTACGCTCCATTGGAATGCCTGGCCGTTTGGATGAACTTCAGGAACGCTGCCTTCTCCTGCTCCGCCACCGCTTCGTCGCCCATCAGCTTGTAGAACCACGTTTGGCCGCCTTGTGGAAAAATCACTCCGACCAAGCGCGCTTTGCGTCCGGTTTTGGCGTCCTGTCCGCTCATATCGACTAACATCGCTTTGCCTTCGGCAAGGTCAAGAGGGCTGACTTGCTTCGCCGCCTCAGACTCGGACAATTCCGGCAACGCAAGTTGCTTCCGCCAACGATTCACATTCCCGGCTACTCCCCCTGCCGCGCCCCCAAAGACGCTCACGGTTACCTCGGCTCTGGAATCAGCGCCACCGGACAAGATGAACTTCGCCAGCAGAAACTCCGTCGGCGGCACTTCCTGCCAGCTTTGCGGCACTTCCCACTTTGGCTTGCGCGACGACGCGCTCGAACCCGCATCCAAAGTGCCGCTGGCCGAATTCCCCGCGACCTCAGTCTGGCCACTGACTTCGTGAAACTCGATGGATTTCAAGAAATCGAGAAAGGCGGTCTTCTGTGACGCCACGAGTGAGGCGCTGCCGGCCATTTTGAAAAACCACGTCGTGCCTGCGCGCGGGAAGACCGCCAGCACAATTTGATTGGTCTGAGCCTCGCCGCTCGATGCCGTCGCGCCGCTCAAATCCACCAAACGCGCCGAGGATTCGCCGATTTGAACGGTTTCAGCGAGCTTTTCGACCTCCTGGTCGCCGATTGGAGTCAGGCCTGAGCTCTGGCGCACGATGTTCACCAGCAAACTCAAATTGCTGGCGCTTTCGCCGGGCATGGGCATGACCGACACTTCGGCGCCCTGGCCTTCGTTTCCCGGAATCCAGAAACTGGCGATGCTCATGCGGCCGGGACCGCGTTCCTCCCAGCTCGGCGGCAACTGCCATCCCAGCTTGGGAAAGTTGCGGGGCGCGTGCTCGTGCGTCGAGGCGGTCGAAACGGCGGTTTTCTCCTTGGGAGCCCGATAGACTCGAATTTCCTCCCGGCTACAACCAGTCACGAACGCAGCCAGCAACAGAACCAACCCGGCACGCCTTCCCATGAACCGTTCCTCCGGACTGCGGCCTTTAGGCCGCTTCAACGCCGAACTCCAGAGCCAGGCCGGAAGCAGCCTGAAGGCCGCGGTCCGCGCGGGCTTCGGTTCATGGGCCGCATGCCTGGATTCTTGTCCGCGGACGTTTGCCATGAACACCCCGGTAGGGCTGCGTTGCCGCGCAGACGATTTGCTGTCGATGCGGCACTGCAGCACCGCCCTGCCCTCGGCAGGACGGAGTTGGTTTGACACTTGTTTCAACACAATAACGACGATAGAACCACTTTGACGAAACTAACGTGCGGTTTATTCCCCAGGCAATGGAAAAGTGCAAAGTCCTGGCCACACACACGCCCGGTTTGCTCGCCGCCGCGGTGCAAGAAGCGGTTCGGCTCCTGCGCGCGGGCGAGGTCGTGGTTTTGCCCACCGAGACCGTATACGGCCTGGCGGCCAATGCCCTCGACGCGACTGCCGTCGAGAAGATCTTCGCCGTGAAAGGCCGCCCAGCGCACAATCCGATCATCGTCCATGTGGTCAGCCTGGAAATGGCCCAACGCTGCGTCAAAGAATGGCCTCCGCTGGCGGCGAAGTTAGCCAATGCCTTTTGGCCAGGGCCGCTGACCTTGGTCCTGCCACGCGCGGATCGGATTCCTGACCCTGTCACGGCGCGAGGTCCGACGGTCGGCGTGCGTTGGCCGCGTCACCCGGTTATCGAAGCGGTCATTCGGGCGTGCGGTTTTCCGCTGGCTGCGCCCAGCGCCAACCTTTCCGGGCAGGTTTCGCCAACCACCGCGGAGGACGCGCGGAGCGGTCTGTGCGGAAAAGTCCAGCTTGTGCTCGACGGCGGCCCGGCCCAGGTCGGAATCGAATCCACCGTGCTGGATCTGACCACCCTGCCAGCGCGAATGCTTCGACCGGGGATGATTCCGGTTGAATCCCTCGCGGCGGTGACCGGCGATCTGGTTGCTGTTGAGTCCCGGCCGGACGAGGTTTTGCGCAGCCCCGGCTTGTTGCACAGGCATTACGCTCCCAAAGCCAGACTGGTCGTATGGTCCTGGACCAACGACGCCGACCTGAAATCCCAAATTTCAAATCTCAAATTCGAAATCAATGAGACGTTTGTGATCGCGCATTCGCGCCTCCCGGGCGAAACGGGCTATGGCCAGATCTGCGTGCTCCCACGCGACCCGGAAGCCTTCGGGCGCGCGCTGTATTCGGAGTGGCACCGATGTGATGCCGCCGGCGCTAAACTGATCGTCGTGGAAGCGCCGCCGGAAAACGTGGCGTGGCAAGCCATCGCGGACCGTCTCCGCCGCGCCTCGGCGTAGCGTCGGAACGATTCACATCAGATGGGGAGCGCACGCGCCCTCGCGTGCTTTGGTCGGCGCCCCCGCCGACCAAAGTCTTCCATGCGAAAGAGCAATCGTCTGATGAGATGGTTTCTCCGACAATCCGACTGGCGAGGGCGCCAGCCGGAACCCGCGGGGGCGCGTGTGCTCCCCGATTCCAACTGAATCGTTCCGGTTACTCCGAATGATTTGCATTCAGCAATGGAAGTTGCAGCGGATTTCAAATTCGGCTCTCGGATTTTCAAAAACGCGCGCCCATGCTTGTCTCCATTAAGGCCAGGGATTACTGTGTGCGCCGATGACGAAGTTGGAACCGCCCGATACCCATTTCCTCTCCGCGGCCATTGGTTGGATCGAATTGGCCGACTGCAACGAAGCGCGCGCGGAGTTGGCTCGAATTTCGCCTGCATTTCAAAACCATCCGGACGTTCTCCAGGTCAACTGGCTCATCGCGGCCAGCGAGCAGAACTGGAAAGCGGCCCTCGACGTGGCGCGCACTCTGATTCAAGCGCAACCGGACCGTTCCTCTGGTTGGCTGCACCAGGCCTATGCTCTGCGCCGCGTGTCGGATGGCGGACTGCAGGCTGCCTGGGAAGCGTTGCTGCCGGCGGCGGATCAATTCCCCGAGGAACCGACCATTCCTTACAACCTTTCCTGTTACGCCTGCCAAATGGGCTGGCTCGACGACGCCAGGAAATGGCTTCGGCGCGCTTTGGAGCGCGGTGATCGCTCCGGCATCAAACTCATGGCGCTATCCGATCCGGATCTCAAGCGGCTCTGGGCCGAAATCAAAACGTGGTAAATGGGCCATGACTCCAAGAATCGCGCGCAAGGAGCGCGGGCAGCCTGCCCGCCCGCTTCTCGAAAGTCTCGCCAAACCGCCGTGCGGACAAGCTGTCCGCGCTCCTTCGCGCATCCATCGTGCATGATCCCCGCCCAATTGAAGCCGGCTTGAATCATCTTCGCGCCGCGGACCCTGTCCTTCGCGGCGTGATCGATCAAGTCGGGCCGTTCCGGCTGAAGCTGCAACGGAATCGCTTTCGCTCCTTGGTTCGCTCCATCATCGCGCAGCAGATTTCCGGAAGCGCGGCGCGGTCGATCAACGAAAGGCTGCGCCGGCTCCTCGTGCCTCGCCGCATCACTCCGAAGAACCTCGCGCAATTGACGCCCGCGCAAATGCGGAGCGCCGGCCTTTCTCCTCAAAAGAGCGCCTACCTTTCTGATCTCTCGGCAAAAGTGCTGGAAGGCCGCGTGCGCCTGGCGAAGCTGGCTCGCCTGCCGGACGAAGAGGTCGTCGCGGAATTGGTTCAAATCAAAGGCATCGGCGTCTGGACGGCGCAGATGTTTTTGATTTTTTCTCTGGGCCGCGTGGACGTCTTTCCGCACCAGGATCTGGGCATCCGCACGGCGCTGCGGAATCTTTACCGGTTGCCCGATTTGCCGGACAAGGAAACCGGGCACGAAATCGCCAGGCCCTGGCGGCCCTTCGCAACTTTGGGAAGCTGGTATTGCTGGCGCAGTCTTGAGCTACGCGAACAGTAGGAATCTGACTTTGAAAACTCAGAAGAATGTCTCCCGGATTTCTAACCACGGATGGACACGGATAAACACGGATTTAATTTCTTCTCTTCTTATCCGTGTGAATCCGTGTTCATCCGTGGTTGGACAAAATTCCCTTTGTTGCCTTCTGTTTGGGCCAATTCCGACGGATCTCCCGAAAAGCTGTCTGCTCCGCGATCAACGCCAGCGCCTGCCGGAGCAAGCTTTTGCCCGGTTCGATGCGATGCCACGGCGAGGCGCCGGAAGGATGCGGCAACGGCACAAGATCGAACGTGCGCTTAAAGTGACGCACGCTAAACTTGCGGCCGATCACTTCGTCCAGCTTGCCGTGGGGAAGGAATTGTTCGATGGCCAGTTTCCCGACCGGGATCACCAATGCGGGCTTTAGAATCTCCACTTCATTCTTCAACCACGACGAGCAGTTGCGCACTTCTTCTCCGGATGGCACGCGGTCGCCGCCGGTGGGCTTTTTCCCTGGAAAACATCGGCACACCGCCGCCATGTAAATCGACGTCCGGAACTGCGCTTCGGTCATCCCGACCGTTTCTTCAAACCAGCGAAACAAGGTTCGCCCGGCTGTCCAGGCGAACGGCCGGCCCAGAACCGGTTCTTTGTCCCCCGGCGCCTGGCCGACGAGCAACACTTTGCTCAAGACCGGACCGCACGTGACGACGGGCTTGTGCATCTGCGGGCAAAGCCGACAAGCTCTGAGCCGCCGCAGATGCTCTTCAAGCAATCGCGCCGGAAGCGGACCCTTTCCGTCGCCCCGGAGCGAAGAACGTTGAACGCATGAACTGCTCACTGACAACTGGCAACTGACAACTGGCAACTGATCACTGATTACTCCCTACGGCATCCATAATGTGCAGACCGCGGGATTGACGACAGATCGACCGGAGAACCGTAGCGCAGATTTTCAATCTGCTCTATCGCCGATTTCCAATCGGCAGGGCGCCGGCAAGTCCCAGCGTGCTCGGACTGGGAGACGCCCCGCAGAATACAATTCTGCGATACGGCAGAGTGCAACTCTGCGCTACGAGCTTTGTCGTCCATCCCGCGGACCTAGCAGTAACTGAGGCGATACCGCTCGCCGATCCATTCCCAGATTCGACTCATTCCGTTTCAAACACCGCGTCTCGATTCGAGTTTCAGGACCCGTATCGCCGAAATCGTCGCCACCCGCCCAAAGGCTCCTCCTCGTAATCCTCATGTTAATCTCAATCCTCTCTGCGAGCTTTGGACGAAACCTCGACATGAACCTGCGCGCGTGTTACACCGCGCCCCATGAACTGCGCAGGATGTCTTCGAAAAACTCTGCTGCCTTCTCTGGTCGCGTTGATCCTCCCGCTGCAACTCTGGGCGGAATTTCGCGCGGGAATCGCGGTGCGGATTGTCACGCCGGATCCCTTGCTGCCCGTATCCGGGGGCGTCGGGCCCTCTCACCCGACGACGAGAAAGGAAGGAGACCTCACGGTGCGCGCTTTGGTTTTGGAAAATGGCGAGACACGCGTCGCCATCGTAGGGGCTGATTTCCTGGGTTTCCCGGCCACCCTCGGCAATAAAGTCCGCAGCCAGGTCAAGGGCATTCCGGGCGAAAACATTCTCATCGGCGCCACCCACACCCACAGCGCGCCGGACTGCTATGGGTTCCCGGATGGCCAGGGGGGATTCGCTTCCGATTTGAAATACCTCGAATGGGTCTGCGCAAAGATGGCGGAGGCGATGAACGAAGCGGTTTCCAAGCTGCAACCCGCGGGCTTGAAGATCGCCACCGGCGAAGCCAAAGGAAGAATCGCCTACAACTACTACGCGCCGCAACTTTACGACCCGCGTTGCCACGTGATTCAAGCGATTGGCCGGGACGGCAAACCGTTCGCCACGCTCGTCAATTACGCGGTGCACCCGGAAGTGCTGGGTTCCGGACAGGGCATTCTCAGTCCGGATTTGGCAGGCCCACTCTATGAGCGCATTCACGAGAAAGGGGGCGGCACCGCCCTCTTCATGAACAGCGCGCAGGGCGGAATGGTCACGGCGGACAACCGCGGCCCCGAAGGCAAGGATATGCGGACCTGGCCAGAGTGCGTGCGGATCGGCCAGTTGCTCGCAGACGAAGCGCTGCGCATTGCCGACTCCGCCTCGATTCAGCGCGATCCGCAATTGTTTTGCGCCTCCCGGTCAGTCAGTTTCCCGGTTGAATCCCCGATGCTCCTGGCAGTCTTGAAAATGTCGCCACTGGGCCACAATGCCGACAACTCGGGCCGGGTCACGACTCGCATCAACCTCGTGAACGTGGGGAATGCGCAAATCCTTACCATCCCTGGCGAAGCCCTGCCGAACATCGGCTACTATCTGAAACGGAAAATGCGTGGCGCACACAACTTCCTGTTCGGCCTGACGAACGACGCCTTCGGTTACATCCTGACCCGGGAGGACTGGGGCAGCTTCAAGCGTTACGAATATGTCTCGCGCGTTTGCCTCGGCGAGATGACGGGCCAGATTTACATCGACGAAGCGCTCAAACTGGTGGAGCGGTCGCCCCGGCCGGAACAGGCGGACGCGAGGCCGTGAGAGTAAGCTGAAACAAACAGGGTTGGCTCTGTGTTCTCTGCGTGCGTCCGGCATGCGTCGCTTCGGTCGCTTCGGCTGGACTTTTGTCGCCCGGGCATTACGTTGCACGCTGAAGCGGCAGTTCGCGCGTAAAGTGGCGACCTGACTGGCTTGCGGAAGGCCTAACTGAGCTAAACATTAAGAACCATATGGAAACGATTCTGAGTCTTTGCGTGGGCGTCGGCTTGAGCGCCGCGTGCGGTTTTCGCGTCTTTGTCCCTCTGCTCGTCATGAGTATCGCGTCGTATTCGGGACACCTCACACTTGCGTCGTCCTTCCAGTGGATCGGCTCCGAACCGGCGCTGATCGCCTTTGGCGTGGCGACGGTTTTGGAGATCGCGGGGTATTATGTCCCCTGGGTCGATAATTTCTTGGACACGGTGGCCAGCCCGGCCGCCGTGGTTGCGGGAACTATCGTCACAGCCTCGATGATAACGGACGTTAGCCCATTCCTGAAATGGACGCTGGCGGTCATCGCCGGCGGCGGCGCGGCGGGTTTGGTGCAGGCGACGACCGTTTTGGGCCGTGGCGCTTCAACCGTCTCGACGGGGGGACTGGCGAACCCTGTGTTTGCCACGGCTGAGCTTGGCGGCTCGATTGTGGCCTCCGTGCTTTCCATCGTCGCGCCGATCCTGGCGATTGGCCTGGTTGTGCTGGTGGTGTTCCTGCTCACGCGAAAATATCTACAGACGAAGGCCCAGAGACCGGCGGTTTAGCTGGCGACGCCGCCGCATCGACTGAAGACCGTCTGCGCGGCAACGCAGCCCTGCCACGTCTGTGGGGGAAGTTCCCTTGATCTCAGAACGACTTGAAGCGGCCAGATGACGAAAGGTTGGTTCCAACCGCTTTTGGCTGCCCTGTTGTCAGCAGGCGCCTGCTTCGCGGATTCGCAATCCTTTTCGCAAGCGCTCGTCTGGGACGCGACCGCGAAGTGCTACGAGGCCAAACGCGGCGAGACGAACACGGTTTTCGTTTTCAACCTCACCAACAGATCCCACTGGAGGGGCGTCGAAATCAATGGCGCCAGCACGACCTGCGGTTGCACGGTGGTGAAGCGTGCCCGTACCCCTTGGCTGATCCCTCCGGGCGGGACCGACCAGTTTGAGATCCAGGTGGATTTGCGCGGCAAACAGGGCCTTCTCAGCAAGATGACCCGCGTGGTCACTTCCAGCGGCGTGTTCGAGGTCGCGATCAACGTCCACATCCCTGAGCCCACCTCGGAAGAACGGCGGCGGATGTTCGGCATCCTGGTCGCGCAAGCGGACCGCCAGGCGGTTTTCAAAGGAGATTGCGCGAAATGCCACCTCCAGCCTGCCATCGGCAAAAAGGGAGCCGAACTTTACAAAGTCGCGTGCGCCATCTGTCACGAAGCAAAACACCGCGCCGAAATGGTGCCGGACCTGGCGGCCGTAAAGACACCATTTGATCCGAGCTATTGGGAGACCTGGGTGCGAAACGGAAAGCCGGGCACACTGATGCCGGCGTTTTCGAAATCTGCGGAAGGGCCGCTCGACGAGGAACAAATCCGTTCGCTGGTCGAGTTCCTCAGCGAACATTTTCGGCAATCGCGACCGAGCCTCGTTGGGGAACATTCGAGCGCAAAGACGGTCGGCGTTCCCTGAGAAGTGTTGGCCTCCAGCCTTTGCCTCAACGCTCGATGACTGCGCATCCAAAAGTAGGCCAGGCATCCTGCCTGGCTAAATCTAAACAGAAGGCAACCAAGGTAACGAAGCCTTTGTTCTCTTCGTTTCCTTTTGTGAAGAACGCTAAAGCCCATTGCTCCAAAACTTGTTCACTCGTTTCATTCCATCGCGCCAGGTTGTCTGCGCTCCTCCTGTTGTCCGGATCGGTCTTGTGCGTCCTCATAGCCGCCGCGGCTGACAATCCCCGCATTCTGGACGGGCGCAGCTATCATCTGGGCACCGCCGGTTCCCCGGAGTGGGATTACTTCGAGGGCAAAACCCCGCACAACCGCGGATTGGAAGTTCGCTTTTCCGCCCAGCCCAACGAGCGCGAAGCCACGCTCTTCGTGTACCAGGACGACGTGAAGCTGGATTGGGGCGTCGCGCTCAATGGAAAAAGGGTCGGCAGTCTGGTCTTGATGGAGGCGCCGCTCATTAACGCGGTCCGCATCCCGGCCGGCGCTTTGCGCAGTGGCGAAAACATTCTCGCAATCCTGCCGCCCAAGGCCATCGACGACATCATCGTGGGCGAGTTCGAACTCGATCTTCGGCCCGGCCGCGAAGCCATTGAGCAATCCTGGCTGGAAATCCAGGTCACTGGAGACTCTCGCCGCGAAGAACTTCCGTGCCGCCTCACGATTGTCAGGGAGACGGGCGAATTGGTCCCGCTTTCCGCGGGCGAAGAACACAGGCTCGCGGTGCGGCCCGGAGTGGTCTATACGCCGGACGGCAAGGCGCGCGTCGGCACGCGGCCCGGCCCGATTACGATCTACGCCACACGCGGCTTCGAATACAGCCTGGCCACGACGAACCTGATTCTGGCCGCCAGGGAAACTCGCCGGGTCGAGCTCCAGCTCCGCCGCGAAGTGCCCACGCCCGGCCTGGTCAGCAGCGACACTCACATCCACACTTTCACGCACAGCCAGCACGGCGATGCGACATTGGACGAGCGCGCCATCACGCTGGCCGGCGAAGGCATCGAATTGCCCATCGCCACCGACCACGAGTCTCTCACGGACTTTGCGGAACCGGCCCGGCGCATGGCGGTGGAGAAATTCTTCACGCCGGTCATCGGTTGCGAGACCACCACGGCGAAGGGCCATTTCAACCATTTCCCGATCACGGCCGGGAGCAAGGCTCCCGACGCTCGAATCGTGGAATGGCCTCGTTTGATGGAAGCGATCCGTTCCACGCCGGGCGTCCGCGTGGTCATCCTGAACCATCCGCGCAACGTCCACAGCAATTTCCAGCCGTTCGCTGCGACGAATTTCAATGCGGTCACCGGCGAGAACAAACGAGGGTTTGAATTCAGCTTCGACGCCATTGAAGTGTGCAATTCCTCGGCGTTGCAGTCCGATTTGATGCTCGGTTTTCACGATTGGCTTGCGCTCTTGAATTACGGACATCGCGTCGCAGCCGTTGGTTCCAGCGACGGCCACGATGTGAGCCGCTACATCGTGGGGCAGGGCCGCAGCTACGTCGCGTGTGAGGATCGCGAGCCGGGCCGCATCGATGTCGGCGTGGCCTGCGAAAGTTTTTTGAAAGGGCGCGTTCTGGTCAGCCTGGGATTGCTGGCCCAGATGAAAGTCGATCGAGAATTCGGCGTCGGAGATCTTGCAACGGGCCTGGGACGCCGCATTCGCGTGGAAGCAACCGTGCTGGGCCCGTCGTGGGTCACGGCGGATCGAGTCGAACTTTACGCCAACGGCGTGAAGATTCGGGAACAGAAGATCGACCCGGTTACAGACACCCTCTCCCCCTCGGAGGGGCAGAGGGATGGGGTGAGGGGCCGCGTTCGCGGGGAGAAAAGCGGCAAGGGAGCCTCCGACTTGCGAAAGACATCGGCGGGGCTCGCCGTCCGGCCCGCAGACGGAATCAAGACCAGCGTCACCTGGCTCATTCCCCGGCCCCGGCACGATGTGCATCTGGTCGCGATTGCTTCCGGACCCGGAGTTCGCGCGCCGTATTGGGGCATCGCGCGACCGTATCAACCGAGTTCGCGTGTCTGGAACCCACGCGTCATCGGCGCGACCAATCCCATCTGGATCGACGCGGACGGAGACGGGAAGTTCAGTTCCGCGCGAACTTATGCGCAGACGCTCGTCCGGCGACATGGAACCGGCGCGCGCGGATTGTTGCGGGCGCTCGCCCCGTACGACGAAGCCGTCGCGGCGCAAGCGGCCTGCTTGATTCAGAAAGCCGGCGCCGATTTGCACAGCTCTGAATTCACCCGCCAATTGAAAGCCGCTCCCGCTCCCGTCCGGCGCGGCTTTGAAGCCTTCCTCCAGGCCGAGCGGCGCGCCGCTCCGCGATAGCCACAGACGCGCTCAAATCTGTCGCTCCAATATCTTCATGGCTTTGGCTTCGAGACGATGGCTTTTGTTTGCGGAGAGATGGCTTGAATCCAGAAAAGGCGCCGGGGTTTCCGCCGTGGCATTGGCGCCCGTGTCCACGAGAAACCGGCCTGCGAGCGGGCGCGCCCCACGCAGAACCAGGGTCGCTGGCACGTAAGGCAACAGCGCCTGGAGTTTCAGCGGCACGCGCTCGCCGTTGCCCCGGTAGCGGAAGCGTCTGCGGTCATGAAGCGTCATACGCTGGCGCGGATAGTCCAGTTCCACAACGAACGCGGTGAAAAGCCGGCGCCCAGGATTCCGTCAATCTTGCATCCGATGACCGATTCCAGGTTCGTGAGAATGGTCGCGCCAATTCGGCCGGGCCTGTAACTGGCGCCGTCCAACTCAAATGCCGCGCCTTCACAAAGGGAGTGCCCCGAAGTCGCGTTCAAGCGCATCGCGCCGACTCTCTTGATCCCCAGCGCCACCCGATGCGCCTCCTGAATCAGGTCCAATTGCGCGCCGGAATCCAACAGGAATCGGAGCGGCCCGGCGCCATTCACCCGCTCCATCCAGCTAACGGAGGTGCCGATTAGCCCCGGTGAAATCAAAACGCATGAAATCCGAGACGCTCACGGCTGTTGGATCGAGCGATTTGTTGACCAGTCATCAGTCTGAACGCTCATCCGGAAAACGATCCACCACCGTCAGCTCACCAAGTATCTCGTCATGATAACCCTTCTCGATCCAATTACCTGAAAGGGCAATCCCGCCATCGCGCCGATAAACTCTGAACGATACGGTCCCGCTTGTGGGATCAGTGGTGTGACAAACCGAAAATGTGCCACTGAACTGGTCAGGACCGACGCGCGACAGCTTCATCGTGTAAACGTACGAATGCTGAGGAGCACCACAATCACAATCGATCACGAACTCGTCCGGTGAGCGAAACAAAGCCCGCTGGACTTTGAAGCGATCGAATCTCTGCTCGCCTGGATAGAGCCACGTCAAATGTCCGACAAGCTTGATGGGGTATTTCGGAGTCATTACTGGTCTAACGTACCGGGTGAGCGACCGCCGCCGACAGCGCCCTCCAGCCATGTCTGGTGGTGTTCATAAATCCGATCATGTTAAAACCGAGACGCTCAGCGGCGGTTCGCTCGACTCGCTGTTAGCCTCTCCAAACGGCATGAAACCAACCTCAATCCGAATGTCTTGCTGGACTGGAATCTCAAGGTCTCGCGCCAGAAATCGATGTGGCTGCAATGATCCGAAGCCATTGGCCCACATGAATAACTCAACTCCTCTGGCACTCGGAAAATACTGAATCCCACCGGCTCTGAGATCCGGGAACTGCCTCCGCATATCGTCGAGAGCACCAAAAAGAAAGGTCCCAATAAGTCCGTGCTCATACAAACCGAACATGGAGTGACCAAGAATCGTCGCCCAGTCCTCGCTCGCTCCAAAATCCATCACGCTTCTATAGGCCTCCAACGTAATAAACATATTACAACCCTGCCTGTGCTCTTCGACGCCCATCGAAACCATGCGTCCATCGAAAACTTTCTTCATTCCGGAATAAAGGACGTAATGGGTCCGAATCTGGTATGTGGTGAGCTCGGCTATCAACTTCAGAAAAGATGCTCCGCGATCATCGCGTGAGACTGTGCTTCTCGATGAAGCCAGAACTCCTCCGAAATTCTCGCATGCGAGAGGATCTTCAGTAAATGAACCCTCCTCAAGTACCTCCTTCAAAACTTTGGGATGCACGCTTCCGGGTTGGTCAATCTGATTTCCCAACCGCTTCGTTACGATTTCGAAAATGCGGCTGACGTTTTCCACTCGTCTTTGAGTCCAATTGCGAAGGCCAATACCAACATAGTCTGCGGTCGGCCCCAGGATTCTCTCTACCACTTTAGCACCGCCAATCGCGGAGCCGAGGATTGTTAAACCGGTTGCTGGTTCCATAAGAGGCTAACACCAGAACTGAGCGACGCGGGCGGCCCAGCGCGTCGGCATTGCCAACTGGTGCGGGCCGCCCGCGTTCGCTCCAGATTCACTCTCCCAACTCCTTGAGAACTTCATCCAGTAACCGCGTCGGCTCCGCGCCAGCCGAGGCTTTCTCCTCTCGGAGCAGCCGAAGATCGTGGTAATCCTCCAACTCCTCCTGGAGGCGAAGAAACTCATCATACGGAAGAACCACGAACTCCTTCCGTCCGTCTTTCTCGATAATCTGCGGATGAATGCTCATAGAATGTCTCATCGGTACGCGTCTCTTCGATGCCGGATACGATAGACGACAACCCGGTCCCCTGCGACCTCGAAAAGCACTCGCCAGTTGCCAGCGCGCATCCGATATTCGGGAAAATGGTTGCTTAACCGCTTCACGTCCCCTCGAAGGCCATCCTCAAGCCAACGTCAATTCGACCCGGTACTTCACTGTTCGCGGAGGATCACTTGGTTATCCGAACGTTCCGGCTCACCGACGCCGGGCCAAGGGTGTTCGATTGTCAACCGAGGCGCTATCCCGGCGTTCGGTGCAGCCGGTTTGATACTCCCAGCCAAGCCCTTCTGGTGATTTGATATCACCGGGGCCAATCGGGCGGAGAGAGTTCAGGTCGTTCTTCCAGCTTTTCTTCTGCTTCGATTCGCTTCTGACGTTCGGTTACATACAGTGGGAACGCGCTCACTGAGCCCGTATGAGGTCTGCTCGACAGAGATGGAACTTCGGTCACTCTCTCAGCCGTGCCCTCCCTTAGAGCCTGTCCGAAAATTCAGGAAGGCGTAATTCGCTGGGATCGCATGCAAAAAAATCGATGAGAACATGAGAAAAGACTTGATTTTGGCGGTGGGGCGCGGCTGGCCACTTTTAAGC
>VHCZ01000060.1 GCA_016871535.1 Verrucomicrobiota bacterium | reverse complement strand
ATACAGCGGCCCCCTCATCGCCCAAGAGCTCAAACAAGGCCGCTGCCACGTCGAACATCCTATGCCCATCATGTATGTGGAGGTCGATGGCACCGGCGTGCCGATGGTTCCACAAGAATTAGTGGGCCGCAAAGGCAAACAACCCGACGGCTCAGCCAAGACTCGCGAGGTCAAATTAGGATGCGTCTTTACCCAAACCGCGACGGATGAAGAAGGCAACCCGTTGCGCGATCCCGGATCGACGACCTACGTTGGAAGTTTCGAATCCTCCGACTCGTTCGGGTTAAAAGTCCGAGAAGAAGCCAGACGACGAGGAATTGGCAAAGCAGCAGGGATTGTTTTCCTGGGCGACGGAGCGGCATGGGTTTGGGAGGTGGCTCGTTTGAATTTTCCTACGGCCCTTTGCATCTTGGATTTTTACCACGCGCTGGAGCATCTCTTTGAACTCTGCCGGTCTCTTTACGCAGACGAAAAATGGATCGTTCGGATCCAGGAACAATGGATTGAGCGGATGGAGGAAGACGGTATTGAGGAGGTGATCGCCAGCGCGCGCCAGCGACTCCAGGATTTGCCCCCTGAGCTTCGGAACTCGGTGGAAAAGCAAATTGGATACTTTGAGACCAACAAAGATCGCATGCTTTACAAAACGTATCGAAGCAAAGGCTACTTCTATGGGTCCGGAGTCGTGGAAGCGGGCTGTAGAACGGTCGTGGGTCAGCGACTCAAACAATCAGGGATGTTGTGGAGCAGGCCAGGAGCTGAAAACGTCTTGGAACTTCGATGCGCTTTGCTCGGTAACCGTTGGGATGAATGTTGGGACCGCCTCCATCACAGCGATTATCTGAACATCCGGCCAGTCGCTTGTTAGGACTTGGTTACTTTGGCGTCATGCACCCTCGCGACTCTGTGAAAATGTCCCCTCTAAAACTCTTTAATAATGTCCCCTTTAAGGCGCAGAGAGGCGATGCTGCGCAGCGATGGGAAAGATTATTTTGAGTACAAAAGAAAGACGACGATTGCAGTTAATGGCGCAAGTCCAGGAAGCCAAGCTCTCTTTGGTTAAAGCGGCCGCGTTGCTGGAAGTCAGTTACCGGCAAGCCAAGCGGATCTGGAGCCGTTAGCGCGGCCAAGGAGATGAAGGCCTGGTGCATCGCTCGCGCGGCCGTCCGAGCGGGCGGCGGATTGATCCCAAAACCCGCGCGGCGATCGTGGAAAGGAAAGGGGTCAGGGATGACTAATGGTAATATTATCAGGGCGAACGCTCGATGGGCACGGGGACATCCCAAAAGTCATCTCCGACCCCTTTCCGCGTCATTGCGGCGGAAGGGTAATTGGGAATCTCAGCGCAAAAGAATCAGCACCACATGGATCTTGCCGTCCCGGTTCAGGTTCCTCCAAGCGGCCATCGAAGTGTGCAACTGCGGGCGTCCCGCCTGAACCACGGTGAAATTGAAGTTGTCGGAGTTGCGCCATCACTCCCGTTTCTTTTGCTTTTTTTGCTTTTCGGCGAGTCGTTTCAGGGTCATTCCCGAAGCCGTCGCTGGAGTGTTTCGATGCCGTCGCGATAAATCCGCAGGACTTCCTCGCGCTGAGCATCCGTGTCGAACTTCGCCTTCGTCGGAATCACCTTCAACGCGGATTCCAGATCTGAGACAAGCGCGTGGGCGGCGTCTTTCCGGAATATTCGTTTCCTGCCGAGTTCGAGGTAGATCGGGCTGGTGTGCGCGAAAAGCGCTTCACCCATTTCATTCTTGCCATCGCCGCTGCCGCGGACGGGCGTGGTCGGTGGCACAACGACCGCGCCGCTGGAACCCAAACTGCCGCCGGGCACGCGGAGCGCAACCCAGCCCGGTTCATCCACCGTCAGCTTGAAATCGAGCACAGCCTCGAAATGCCCTCCAACCGCACGACTGTTCACGGTGTGCGCGACTTTGCCGTTGTGGACGAGTTCGAGTTGTTTGAAATCGCTTCTCCCAACGCCGCGGCCGGACACGGTTAAGCTGGCCGGTTGAACGAGGCGGAGAGTGTCGCCCAATCCGTTCGTGCCGACCTGAAGTTCGAGGAGCGGGCCGTTGCTGATGAACGTGCGCCCTTCCGCGAGCGCAGTCAGCCAGTTCTGAACCGTGAGTTCTTTCTCCACGCGGGCATACACGCGCGAAAAGTCGTAGATGAACCAGTCCGTGCCCGTGGAGAACGGGACCTTTTGTCCAAGGTTCAGATAGCGATAGAACGTGTCCTCGTAGCTGCCATGAGCGCCCCCGTCGAAAATGTTGTGGGCGTGGAGCAGGCTCGCCAGCCAATTCGGGGCGTCTTCATGGCCGAAGGTGTTGTGACACCAGATAATCGTCGCGCCGTCGCCGCGCGCTTGCGCGATGCCGCGCCGCAGCGGCGGCCAGTCCGGCCCTTTGCCGGTGATTCCGGCGCCGATGCTGACGGGCTGCACAAGCTGGCGGAGGTTCAGAAACATGACGTGGCCGTAGCCCTCGCCGAAACCATCGAAGTTGTGACGATGTTCCTGGCCGTTGCCGAACAAAACGCCCGGGCCGCCCAGCTTTTGCAAGTCCGCGAGCGTATAGCCGTTGGAAATGTAATCCCGGTCGGCCTGCGCGCGTTCCAGGTAAGAAACGAACACGAGATCCAGCGCGTCCCCCCGCGGCAGCGTTCGCAAATACTCGTCGGCCTGGGCCCGAGTGAGACCGCTGAGGTGCAAGTGCGTGTTGCCGCTGAACCAGCCGTTGCGGCGCGCGCGGGAGAAAGATTTGATCGGAAGCTCCGCTTGCGCGGTGTGCTTCCCGGTAAGCTCTATCATCACCTGGGTTAACTCGGTCTCAATCCCGGCGATGGCTTCGATGGTCAACGGACCGCGCGGCACTGGAATGGCAGTGGCTTCGATCAACGCAAACCAGTCTTTCGCCGGATGGTTGTCGCGCAATTTGGTCCCGCGATTGACAAGACCGGCCAATTGCACAACGCGGCCGTCCGCCTGCTTGACCCGCACCAGACCCGGCATGGATTGCTGCGTCTCAGCATCGATCAACCGAAGAGTGAGCCGACATGTCTCCGCATCCCGAATCGGAGTCGCCGCAACCGCGCGCAAACTCCGCGCGCTGGCCAGGACGTCGTGCTCGCGCGGGTCCAGCGAGGCTTCGTGCGTTCCCCGAGTCGGCTCATGCGCCAGCGCTTGCAATAATCCGAGGGGGATAACAAGCAGAGAACACCCTTGGAATCGGGGCCGAGATTTCATGGAAAAGAATTAGCGGGACCGTTTCGCGGCCACAACCCCAAATCTCAAAGTGCAACGCGTTTGGACGCGTTTGGTTTCGCTGCCGGTCCTTTTCAAAGGACAAGAGTTCCCTTTTACATTGATCCTGATAAACGTAAAATCCGTTCTTACTGTATGGTCATCCCCATGCCTGGCTGGCAGGCGTGCGGCGCGTGGGGAAAACAACCCTCACGCGGTCGCTGCCAGAGGCGGAATGCTTCTACTTGAACTGCGATTCGCCCCGCGTCGCCCAATCCGTGGCCGACCCGGAGTTTTTCTTTCAACAGGTCAAGCGGCCGATTGTCATCTTTGACGAAATTCATCAACTTCCTGGTCGTGCCACAACGAGGGGGCGTACAAACATTGCGGTTGGAAGGACTGGAGGTGCGCATTGTTTCCCCGACCGACCTTATGCCCCAGGGCTGAAGCAGATCTTCGGAGTCCTCCTGAACTTCGTTGCCGAACTCTGAACCAGACCAAAAGCGGTCTCGCGGCGGTTATCTCCATTGTCCCCACCAGGCCGCAAACGATTCCCTCGGGCGCGCCAGGCGCAGCTTGCCATTCTCGTGCCAGAGCACGGTTGCGAGGCCATGGGAGAACCGCGTTTCCCAGGGCATGTGGTACGCGCCCGCCTCCATCCAGATCAGCAGGTCGCCTTCGCGGATGCTTCGAGGCAACGCGCGGCACGTGAGTTGATCGAACGCCATGCACGTGGGGCCATACACGCCTGTCAGGCTGGCACGCCCCCCGCGCGACGGAAGCGCAAGCACTTCGTGCGCTTCCCAGTTGGAGAGGAGCGCGTGCGTGGTTCGCCCCGCGTCGCAAATCAATTGGCGGAGGCCGCGCCGTTCTTTCACATCGAGCACTTGCGCAACCAGAACGCCGCTCCGGGCGGTGAGGAACCGCCCGTTCTCCAGCCAGATTTCCTCTAGTCCGGGCAAAAGCCGCGCAGCGTTCTCATACACTTTCGCCAGCTTCTCTAAATCGAATCTGGCGGCGAACGGGCGTCCGTTTCGCGGAAGAGTGTGGCCCGGGGGAAATCCTCCTCCGCAATCGAGAACCCGCGGGATCCACCGCGCGGCTCCGCAAATCTCTGCGACTTCGCGGATCGCGCGTTCATAAACAGCCGCCGATGCGACGTTCGTCCGCAGATGAAAGTGCAGGATCTCGATCTCTGCTCCGGCTCTTTGAAGTCGATGGAGCGCGAGGATCGCATCGTGGGGAGCCAATCCAAACTGCGTAGGCCGGCTCGGCGTTTCCGGGTCGAATTCTTCCTCGGTCAAGCAGCGAATCCCGACGCGCCAGTTCAGCGACTTTGCCAAAGGCAGCAGGCGCTCGATCTCGCGCAGTGAATCGAAATTCACGGCCAGCCGGGGAACCGGGCGCCGGGGCAACCAATGGTGCTTCGCTGGACCGTTGACGAGGATTCGCTCCGGGTTGAATCCTTCGGCCAACGCCGCCTGCAATTCAAATTCACTGACCACCTCGAGGCCGCGGCCCTGACGGCGCCACCATTGCAGGAGCGGGCGGACGGGTTGGGTTTTGCAGGACAGCCAATGCCGGACGGGCAGGGCGGCGTTGTCGATACGTTTCAACTCCGCAAGCGCCTCGCGGATCGGATCGATGGAGAAGAGGTAAAAAGGAGTTCGATGGTTTCGAGCCGCTCGGGCCACGAGGCGCTTCCAGAAAGTGAGGATCTTGGCGGAATGGCCAAACCGAAAGCGGATCGCTCGTTTGGATGGAGAGGGCTTCAAGCAGGGATGGCAGCGTCCAGTATCCAGTTATCAGTTATCAGTTTTCAGTGCCAGGAGTCGCTGAACGTCCATACAGGAACACCGGATTCCAATTACTGATTACTGACCACGGATCACTGATAACTGGCCGTCTGCGAATTGGGCAGGCAGGATGCCTGCCCTACATCCCCATGATCTGATAGCCGCTATCGACGTAGATGACCTGGCCGGTGATCGCGGCGGCGCCGTCGCTGGCGAGAAACGTTCCCGCGGCGCCGAGTTCATCCGGCAGGACATTGCGCTTGAGCGGCGCGTGCGCCTCATAATGCTTGAGCATGTCCGTGAAGCCGGCGATGCCGCGCGCGGCCAGCGTGTTCATCGGGCCGGCGCTGAGGCAGTTGACGCGGATTTTTTGCGGCCCCAGATCGTAGGCCAGGTAGCGCGCGCTGGCTTCCAACGAAGCTTTGGCAACCCCCATGACGTTGTAATGCGGGACGACTTTCTCAGATCCGTAGTAAGTCATCGCCACGATACTGCCGCCCTCCGTCATCAACGGCGCGGCGGCGCGCGCCAGCGCAATCAACGAGTACGCGCTGACATCATGGGCGACTCGGAAGGCTTCGCGGCTGGTGTTGAGGAAATCTCCTTCCAGCGCTTCCCGGGGCGCAAAGGCAACGGAATGAAGCAACAAATGAAGTTTGCCGAACTTGGCGCCGACTTCGGAGAAAACTTTGGCGATCTCTTCGTCGCGGGTGACATCGCACGGCAGAATCAGCGTGTCCTGCCCGAACGTGCCGGCGAGTTCTGCGACGTTCTCCTTCAGACGCTCGCCCTGGTAGGTGAACGCCAGTTTCGCGCCGGCGCGATGCCAGGCCTGAGCGATGGCCCAGGCGATGGACCGTTTGTTCGCCACGCCGAAGACAACGCCGAGTTTTCCTGCGAGAAATGACATACCCCACCCTTCGTTAAAGCGTTACAAGGGTTAAATCGTTAAATCGGTTAAATGGCTCAGGAGTCGTGACCCGGAGGAACAATCCGGCTAAACCAGACTGCCACCACTCTGGCATCACGAAGCCGTGCGGGCTTTCTCAGGTTTTGCGCCTCGCGGTGGCCGATCCGTGCGCTCGCGTTTGCCTTCGCCTTTCGTGGCAGAGGCTTTCTCCGTCCCCGGCTTCGCGGCTGCGGACTCCTTTGCCGGTGCGGCTGCGGCGGGCGGAGTGGGCAGCGGCGTCGAACTCTCGACGCGGACTTTCAGAGTCGTGGTGACATCCGCATGCAAACGCAGTTCCACCTCGTAATCGCCGAGCTTCTTGATCGGCTGAGGCAGATGAATCTTTCTCTTATCGACCGCGGCCTCGAACTGATGCTTGAGTTCGTCCGCGATGGTCCCGGCCGTGACCGAACCGAACATTTTCCCGTCTTCGCCCGTTTTGACAGCGAGGACGAGTGTCAACTTGGAGAGGCTCTGGCTCAACTCCGTCATGCTGTTCAAATCATGGGCTTCGCGTTCCGCGCGGCGCTGGCGCAAGACCTCCAGGCGGCGCTTGTTAGCCCCGGTTAGCGGAATGGCGAGTCCTTGCGGGAACAAATAATTGCGGGCGAAGCCGGCGGCGACCTTGACCTGGTCGGATTCAGCCCCCAGCCCGATTACGTTGTGTGTCAGGATAACTTGTGTCTTCGGCATAAAACGGACGAATGGTTGAGCGCGCCGCCTTCAGCAAAGCAGCGCGGCGAGCGTGGCTCAGAATGGAACATCGTCTTCCTCTGGCGGCGTTTCTCCCTCTGCGGCGGGCGTTGTGGCCGCGGCCGGCGAGGCCGGCGGGCGGCTTCGGGGCGCCTCCGGGTTTCCGGGTTCGCGGTTGCTGCGCGAATCGAGAAATTGAAACGCTTCCAGGACGACGCCGAGTTTGCTTCGTTTTTGATTGGTTTGTTTGTCCTCCCAGGTTTCCAGGCGCAAGCGGCCTTCCACCATGAGCGGACTGCCCTTCTTCATGTATTGGCCCAGGGTCTCGGCTTGTTTTCCAAAGGCGTCGATGTCCACGAAAGTCACTTCTTCCTTCAACTCGCCGGAAGCCGAATCCCGCCAGGACCGATTGACGGCCAGTCCGAGCTTGGCAATGGCCAGGCCTTTCGGGGTGTAGCGCAACTCGGGATCACGGGTCAGATTCCCGATCAAAATCACTTTGTTGTAGCCCGCCATAAGGTGATGGGGTCAGGCGGCGGCCTTCTTGGGCGCGGGCGCCGAGGTGAAGACAACGCGGAACACCTCTTCATTGAGGGCGAACCGGCTGCGGAGCGAGGCGAGGGCGGACGGCTGGCTCTCGAAAATCACGTTCACGTAGAATCCGGAGCTGAGTTTCTTGTCCGCCACCCGCGCGAACGGACGTTTGTCCATCTTTTGCACGGTTTCGACTTTGCCGCCCGCAGCGGCGATTTCGGCGGAGATCTTATCGATCGTCTCTTTGATGCCTTCTTCCCGTCCGGCGGTATTCAGTATGAACAAGCCTTCGTATTTTTTCACTTAACTTTCCTTTGCGGATGGAGCTTCGACGGCTCCGTTAAAATCATTCATTGCCTTCTGCGCACCGACCATGACCCAGCATTCCATCTGGAGAACGGCGCGTTCCAGCACCAGTCCCAACAACTTCGTTTCTTCTCGCCGAAATCTCCCCAGCACGTGATCGGTGATCTCACGGACGCCATCTGTCCGCCGGCCTACCCCGATCCTCAACCGCGCGTATCCCCGCGTGGCCAAGTGCTGCTCAACCGATTCCAGACCGTGATGCCCGCCGGTGCTGCCGCGCGTCCGCATCCGAATCTCGCCCAGCGGCAAATCGGCGTCGTCCACGACGACCAGCAGCCGGCTGACAGGAACCTTGAAGTAATCCGCCAGCGCCCGGACCGCCGTGCCGCTGCCATTCATGAAGGTCTGCGGCTGACCGAGCAACAGTTTCCGATCTTCAAGTTCCGCGCGCGCCAGGCGAGACTGAAATCGGTCTTGCGCCTGCCAGCTTGCGCCCAACCGAGCGGCAAACCGATCCAGTGCCATGAAGCCGACGTTGTGTCGCGTTTCGGCATATTCGGCTCCCGGATTTCCCAATCCCGCGATGAGATACATGTTCTCCATTCATGGGAGCCCGTGGCGTGCTCGGCCGGCTGTCTCCGGTCCGCCGGATTACTTTTTCTTCTCCGGCTTCTTTTCGCCTTTGTCGGCAGCTTTCTCCGCGCCTTTGTCGGCGGCCTTCTCCGGCGCTTTCGCTGCGCCTTTGTCCGCGGCCTTCTCGGCCCCCTTTTCCCCGGGCGCGGCTGCCCCTTCTTCCTTCTTTTCGCGGATCATTTCGGGTTCGCCCGGTGCTGCCGCTGCGGCAGCCTCTTCGGCCGCTTCCTGGGCCTCGGTCTTCGGCATGGCGACGGAGAGCACGACGATTTTCTTGTCGCCCAAAATCTCGGCGTTTTCCGGCGGCTTAATCTCGCCGATGTGAATGGAGTGGCCGACTTCGAGGTGGGATACATCCACCGTGATGACTTCCGGAAGGTCTTTGGGGAGAGCGCGGACTTTGAGGCGGAAGAGGACGTGTTCAAGGACTCCGCCGCCGGTCTTCACGCCTGCGGCCTCGCCGACGGTTTCCACGGGAACCAGGACAGTGACCTTCTCGTTCTCAACAACTTCATGGAGGTCAAGGTGGAGGACTTTTCCGCTCAACGGATGGTGTTGAACTTCCTGCACAAGCGCCAGGCGCCGGGCTTTGGAGTCATTCTCGACTGACAGGTCGAGCAGAATGTTTTCCGAAGCCGAGTGGTGGATCAAGTCTTCGAGATCCTTCTGATTGATCTCGAGGTTTTGCGGCGGATTATGGCGCCCGTAAATGACCGCCGGGACGCGCGAACTGGCCCGGACTTTCTTCAAGCCGGCCCGCCGCGTTAACGAGCGAGGATACGCTGTCAATGATACAGATTTCATGCTTCAAACCTTCAAACCAGGGCGCCGCAAAACTCAGTCCGTGCGCCCGCCCTTGAACTCAAAGAGCGAAGTCACGGACGAATTCGTATTGATTCGCTTCATGGCTTCGCCCAACAAACCGGCCACGGATAACGTGGTAATCCTGATTCCGTCAAAAACAGGGCGCAGAACAGTATCAGTCGTTATCAACTCGTCAATATTAGAATTTCGGAGCCGTTTGACCCCCAGATCATTTAAGATCGCGTGAGAAACACAGGCCAGAATCCGCTTGGCCCCCTTGCGCTTGAGCAACGCCGCTGCCGCCGTCAGTGTGCCCGCCGTTTCGGTCAAATCATCCACCAGGAGAATCGTCTTGCCGCGGATTTCCCCGATAACGGTCATGGCTTCGATGTCCGTGGCGTTTTTCCGGCGCTTCGCCACGATAGCCAACCCCGCTTCCAGGACCTGAGAATAAGCGTGCGCCATCTTCAGCCCGCCTACGTCCGGACTGACGACGACCAATTCCGGCAACTGCTTGGCCTTCAGGTATTCGTACATGACCGGCGCCGCGTATAAGTGGTCCACCGGGATGTCGAAAAACCCCTGAATCTGCTGCGCGTGCAGGTCCATGGTCAGAATCCGGTTCGCCCCGGCGGCGACGAGCAGGTTCGCCACGAGCTTGGCGGTAATCGGAACGCGGGGTTGATCTTTCCGATCCTGCCGGGCGTAGCCATAAAACGGGAGCACCGCAGTGATTCGAGAAGCGCTGGCCCGGCGCAGCGCGTCCATTATGATGAACAACTCCATCAAGTGATGGTTTGTCGGCGGAGACGAGGATTGCACGATGAAAACATCTTCGCCTCGAACGTTCTCTTCGATCTTCACGAACGTCTCGCCATCGGGAAAGGCGCTGACGGTGCATTTTCCGAGTTCGAGGCCGATCGACGCCGCGATGGCCTTGGCCAATGGCAGATTGGAAGTCCCGCTAAAAATCTTCACAAATTGGTTTGGAGTTCTGGGTGCCTAAAACAAAAAACCACCGTTCAGGTGGATCGCCAGCAGTAAAAGCTGGGGACGGACTCTAACAACGACCCGCCAGGGCGCAAGCGGAATCTCGTTCACTCAGAGATACAGCGCCGCCTGGACGTCGCGGACCAGCACGCTCATGAAGGGGTAGCGCTTGTCGGGATCACGTTCGAGGCATTTGAGAATGGTCTTTTCGAGCGCGGCTGGGATGTCCGCATTCAGCTCCCGAGGCGAGGCGAAATCGAGCGACCGGTCCAATTGTTTGCGAAGAATCTCGTCCGGCGTTTCGCCAAGGAACGGCTTTCGCCCGGTCAACAGTTCGTACGCGGAAACGCCGTAAGCGAAAATATCCACGCGATGATCGAACGGCTGGCGCAAGAGTTGTTCCGGCGCCATGTACGCCGGAGTGCCGGGATTATTGGCGCTCTTGCGCGGCTTGTCTGGCTTGGGCTGGGCGAGATCGAAATCCACCAGGCGCACGCTGGCATTGCGCGTGACCAGCACGTTTTCCGGTTTGAAATCCAGGTGCATGAACCCGCAGTCCTGCACGTGTTCCAGGGCCAGCGCCGAATCGATCAGAATGTTCGCGACGTTCTCCGCCAGAATGGGATCGTCGCGCGCGAAAAGCTGCTTCAGGTTTGAGGCCTCGACATACTCCATCAGGAGGTAATGGGAGCCGTTGATCTTGCCGTGCCCGACGTAGCCGATGACGCACTCGTGGTGGTGAATCTGGGCGAGGACCTGGCAGCCGCGGAGGAACCGTTTCTTCTCGGTGAAGTTGAAGAGCGACGAATTCCGGAGGCGCCGGAGCGAGTAGGTTTGCCCCTTTTGGTCCGTCGCCAGCCAGATGTCCGCCATGCCGCCGCTGGCGATCAACTCTTGGAGATAGTATGGCCCGAACTGGGTTGGTTTCTCCCAACCTTTGGCGTCCATGTTGTTCGGTGAATCCGATTGCATTGCCCGGTGGCCGTTGCGTGTTTACCAAGTCTGCACATCCCATGCCACTTCGAAGTCAGGGCGAAGAGAAAAAACGTGAAATCCTGGGCTTCGCCGGGTTCCGCAAGCTCGCAGCGCAGCCGTCTCGGCTGCAGGCTCGGAAGGCGTCTCGCCGTTCGACTGAAAAACGGGGCGGGACGCCCCTAACTCGCAGGCGAGATCGCCTGCGCTACTTCAAATGAATGGCGGGGCTTTCGCTTCACGGTCAAAGCGGTCGCGGAGACCGCGCGATTTCCAGAACCTCCCGCAAGCGTTTCGCCACGATGCGGTGCTCACCGGGCTGCAGCATCCAGACGCTCAACTCGATCATGGGCGGGTCGCCGGCCGAGGGGCGCACTTCGATCCTTGGCTCGCTCTCGCGCAGCCGTTTCAAGATGTCCGAGCCTTTTTCGGAAATCACTTGCTTGTCCCATGTGATCCGAAGGTGGGGTGATTCGTTGGCGATCTCCGGCACGAACGCCTCCGTCTTCACGCCGCGCAGATTCTTCAAGACATTGGCAATGTGCCGGACGCGCATTTCCCATTCGCGCCATTCGGCTTTGTGGTCGCGCTTCAGATACGACTCCAGGGCCGTGAGCAGCCCCACGATTTCTTCTTTGCCGACCTTGGCCGCGCGTCCGATGGTGTCGGAATGCGGGGAGCCATTCAAGAAGGCCGCTTCAATCAGATCGCGGCGGCCGAGCAGCAAGCCGGAACATTGCGGCCCGCGCAAGCCTTTGCCGCCGCTGAACGTCACCAGATCGAATCCCAGGCGGACGTATTCGGACAAGCGCGCCGGCGGCGGAACGTCTGCGGCCGCGTCATTGAACGTCGGGACACCCGCCTTTTTGCCAATCTCGACAAACTCCTTGCGCCGCACCTGGCCTTTGTTCTCGGCGTTGTTGAGGAAAAGCATCATTGCGGTCTTCGGATTGATCGCGGACTCGAGTTGCGGGCGCGTCTCGACCTCGATGAGCTGTATGCCGACGGCGCGCACGGCGTGGTCATAGGCGAATCGGTGGGATTTTTGAATGATCACCTCGTTCTTCATTCCGGCGGTGTCTGGGAGCCGTCGGATTTTGTCCTGATCTTTGCCGGCGACGCACGCCGCCGTTCCAAGTGTGAGCGCCGCCGCCGCGCCCGCAGTGACCAACGCCGCCTCGCAACCGAGCAGATCCGAGATGCGCTTGCTCACTGCTTGCTGAAGCTCAGGAATGGACACGTGGGCTCGCGCCGCCTCTTCCATAGCCTGGACCACTTCGCGTGGCATGAGCGACGCGCTGAGCGTCGTGAAGGTTCCCGCCGCATTGATCAACGGACGAACGCCGAGTTGTTCGTAAATGTTCTTGCCGGCTTTGGCGGCCTTCATCGGCGTGTAAGCTGTCTGCGCCGCCCAGGAATTGCGAACCGAAAACATCCCGGCCATCCAGGAAGCCAAACCCGCCGTATTGACAAACTGCCGTCGGGTCCAATGCGAAGATAGGTTGCTCATATTAATCCTTCACTCTCCACAACTTGATTAGATACCACTCGAAGAAGGCCTCGGTTGTTCCGGTCTTCTTCTTTCTTTAGCACGACGGTTCCTGTGGGCACGAACCGACCTTACCACAACTCGCCTAGCCAGTCACCGTGGTTGTGTTGTGCTGATCTTGGTGATCTCCGAGAGGTTCCTTACGCCTCACCGCGCGTTGATCCGATTCGTCGAAATGACTTCGGGCCGGGCCAGAAACTCGAAGTAGCGGGTCCGGTGCAGGGCGAGTGTAAAGTCCAGACTCTGGACACTGGCATTCACGCGGAGGGAGAAGGTGCGCTCGCTTTGACTCACGAACGAGTTCGCCAATTCGGCCTCTTGGCCCTGATCATCGACGGCTTTGACAAGGGTGATTTCGTAATCGGGTCGGCCTGGCTTCACTCGAAAGTTAAAGTGGCGGTCGCCAGGCAGTCCTGGTCTTCGCGCTTGTCCGGTGTATTGCAGCACGGCGCCTTGCAGGTTCGTCTCCAGAACGCCTTCCGTGCTGTTAGTTCCTGAGAGGGCCACGCCCCGCAAGTTCCAGATTTCCGACGCCCCAAAGTTGGACCGCTGCGAAAACCCGACGCGCAGTTTCCAGGCAGACTCGGCAGGCCAAGGATGCGGTTGCAACTCCCCGAACTCCACCTCTGGCTCCGGCGAACTGCTCCACAGGCTCGCAATCACGTTGCCCGTCGCGTCGCGTGCCTCCACGCTGGCGATTTCCCATTCGCGCGTCGGACTGCCATTGCGCGCGACCCGAAAACCGGCGCGTGTCTGGGACACGGTTGGATTCCGCGCCGGCCTCCAATTGTTGGCGCCGCGACCAACTCCCGCGGTCAGATCGAAGAGGGTCACCGAGAGGTCACCCTCGATTGCGGTCTGAGGCAAGGGCCGGGCCGCCCACTGGGGATAGTTGCCCGGAGTTGGATTGCGCACGAAGAATTCACCAATCAGATCAGCCTCCGGATATCGCGGTCCGGGTTCGTAAATCTGCAGCCGAAAGGTTCCCTCCCGTCGCGGCCAGAATTCGCTGGCCCAACCTTCCACGCAGTTGCCGGGCGGCCCCACGCGCATCATGGAATAGCCGCTGCTGATGCCAAAGCCGTCGGCGTCACACAAGACCAGTTGCGGATCGCCGCTCGCCAGCCCGTTGCCGCGGCGCTCCAGCCAGAACACAACGGAGGGCCGCGACACCTTCATCACGCTTCGCTTCACACCAAGTTTCTCAATGAGTTTGCGCGGCAGAAGCGAAACAACGCGCCTCCAGATTTGTTTCTCATAGTAAGAATGCTCTGTGCCGTAGGTCACCTGACGCAGAGTCATCGTCGTCCCGTCGGAAAATGTGACCGTGTGGCCGATGGATGTTTTGGGCGGCAGCAGAAAAAGCGCGATCCCTGCGATCAGGAACAGCGTAATCAGGGCGAACCAAACAAGCATCCGGATGGCAGGTCTCGTCATGGAAAGCTTTCTTGGCCTGCAGCCGTCTTTCATCACTTCCCATGAACCCGTCTCCCGGACCGTGGCCTTTAGGCCGCTTCAACGCTCGACTCCGGGGAGTGCGCGGAAGCAGCCTGAAGGCTGCGGTCCGCTCGGCTTCAGGTTCATGGGCCGTAAAGAGCGCTGCTCGATCGCGAAGCGCCGAGGAGTCAGTTTATGACTTTGTATTTTCCCGCGCGGCGCCAGTCCGGCCAGCTTAATCCGTTGGGATCCCATGCGACCTTTCCGCTGAACAGCGTCAGGACGCATTGCAGTCTTCGATGGCCCGTCATCTTCGCGTGGCCGGAATCGACGAAGCCGAATTCGCCGTTCTCGATCTTCAAGACCGCCACGTCCGCCGCCGCGCCGCCGCTCAGTGTTCCCAACTCGGTCCGGCGAATTTGCCGCGCAGGATTGATCGTGGAGCGCATGACGATTTCCGGGAGCGGCATTCCCAGATTCAGAAACTTGGACATGGTCGTGAGCATGCCGGCATCGGGGAGGAGCGCGCTGCGTTTGTGGTAATCCGTGCTGATCGAGTCCGGGACAAATCCTTGCTTGAGCGCGGGCACGGCGACGCGAAACCAAAAGCTGCTGTTCCCATGCCCCACGTCAAAAAGGACGCCACGGCGTCGCGCTTGCCGGGCAAAGTCTTGAACCTTTCCGTTTTCGTCGAGCAGCGGGATATGCTCCGCGTACATGTGCGTGTGAATATCGCCGGGCCGCATGTGTTTTAAGAGCAGATCTTCATAGCTCCGGCCCGGCACTTCGCGGAAATCGACCATGACCGGCGTCTGGCTCAACTTGCCCGCTTCGACCGCGCGATCTACCGCCGTCCAGCCAGGCTTCAGGAAGTGAGCGGTTTTCACGCCCACGATCAAATCGGGGAATCGTTTGATCATCGCGACGGCGGCCGCGGGGTCCATTTCGCTTTCATCCTGCTCGATTTTGCCCATCATGCCTGCGCCGACGATGTTCAAAAACGCGAGCACGCGGTTCGTGGACCGGTCGATGACCTTCTCTTTGAATTCAGGGAACGTTTTCCAACCCGAACTCCCGGCATCCACGACCGTGGTCACGCCATTGGGCAAGGCATACACATCCGGGACAACGCAGAGGTCCGGACCGCCGGCGAACACGTGAGCGTGAATATCGATCAAGCCGGGCGTGACGAAATAGCCCGCGACGTCCACAACCTTCTTCGACTCCGCAGCCGAAATAGATTTGGCGACGCGAGCGATCTTGCCAGAAGCGATCGCCAAGTCCATTCGCGCGTCCACCTTGTTGGCGGGATCAATCACATGGCCGCCCTTGAGCAAGAGATCGTAAGGAGGCGGTCCGGGACGAGATTGGATTGCGGCGCCATTGCGTCCGGCAGGACTCGCGGTCAAAAGGCCGCAGGACAGCATAATGAAAACAGCCGAAATCAATGCCAGCAACGAAAGGCAACTGTTGTCGGCCCTCCCGTAGAATTCATTCCTCCTCATGTTGCTTTGTTGTTGAGCACAGAAAGAAAGGCGCGGTCCTCGACGATGCGAATGCCAAATGGCCTTTCCAGTCGAAGCAAATCCTGGTCGCGGCTCACAATGTATTCCGCCTGGGCAGCCAAGGCACACTCGACGAACTTGAGGTGTCAATGACGGCTCGAATCTTTCTTTTTGCGCGCCCGGACCTTTTCAATCGCGGCCTCCACCTTCTTCCGAGTCTTGCCGGTCTCATCTTGCCCTGGTCCGCCGCCGGCGTCGATCACAGCGGACAATTCTTCGACAACCGGTGGATAAACCGGTGTGAGCAGAATGCTCTCGCCGGCCTCGGTCACTCGCAACACTGCACCGGGCTTGAGCCGCTTGCTTTTGCGGAAGGCTTCCGGAAGGACCACTTGGCCATTGGCGGCCAACCTCACCGTTGTCGTCATACGCCGAAGATTGTCTGAACCTGTTGCTCCGTCAATGAAATGACCGCGCACAAATGGGCTTTGCCCTGGCAGCCCTGCGGCTCAAACGGCACTGGAAGGAAAATGGGTTTTGAAGAATGCGTCTGCTTCGGCGTCCGGCATCGAGTTCCGGCGGGAATCCCAATCTTCCTCCAGTTGCCAGAGCACGGCCTTCACCGCCTGCGCCAGTCGGCGATGCGGAAACTCTGGATCCAGCACGGTCGTGAGCATAGCCCGAGTCGTTCGGATCATCCAGGGCTGAATTTGATCAGCGAGTTGCTGATCCTCGTCGGTGGGTGCCTGAAGATAGAAGCGTTGCCGGTACCACTTCCTAAAGACTTCACACTGCGAAAGCCATTGCTCGACGTACTGTGCGGCGATTCCCTCCAGACTGGGAGATTCAACTGATCGATCTGAAACAACCGGCGCGCGAATCATGGCATCATCCTGCCATTCTCAATCGAGCAAAACAAGCTGGAAGCTCGTAAAGGGCGAGAGGCCGTTTTAGGGCTTTAGCTTCTGGAGTTCCGCAGTTGCCTTTGCTGCGATGGGCTGTCCCTGCCAGGATCCTCTTGAAACCCCCTCTGTCTGAGCGTCACGAGAGAACAGGACATGAGGTCCCCCAGACACGTTGTCTGTATCCGGAAAAGCGGCACCTACTGAGAGGTTCGTGCGGCAGCAATCAAGGTAATCTCGACCTTCGCCGTGCCGACCAACTTTGAAATCGCGATGCACGTCCGGGCCGGCGGGTCCGTTTTGAAGAAGCTCCGATAGACTTCGTTCATTTTGGAATAGTCGCTGATGTCGGTGAGATAAACTTTCGCTTCGACGACGTCCGAGAAATCGCGTCCGCCCGCCTTGAGCACGGCGCCCAGGCCTTCCATCGCCGATTTCGTCTGCGCTTCAATGCCGTCGCCGGAACCGACCTTGCCCGCGGGATAGAGAAAGCCACCGGCCTGAATCGCCTGGCTGAAATTCGCGCTCGGCTTCACGCCTTCCGGCGTGATCGCTTTTTTGGCTTCGCGATGGGCGACGAAGGTGATTTCGACCGGAGTTTCTCCCGGGAGTGCAGCGACGCCGACCGTGGTTCGCGAAGGCGGATCGGCTTTGAAATAGCTGCGATAGACCTGATTCATCTTTTCGAAATTCCCCATGTCCGACAAAAAGACGTTCGCGGTCACCACATTCGAGAAATCCATTCCCGCCGCCTTGAGGATCGCGCCGCAGTTCTCCAGCGTCTGCTTCACGTGCGCTTCAATTGGGCCTTGGACGAGTTGGCCCGTCTTTGGATCGACGCTGCCCTGGCCGGACAGGTAAAGCGTGTCTCCGGCCATGACGCCCATGCTGTAGGGCGCGTTGACGATGGGTTTCAGGCCATCCGGGCGGATTACTTCGCGGCGGTTCCGCGACGCGATGAACGTGATCTCGACGTGTGAGTCGCCCGGCAGCGCTGGAACCGCGATCGTCGTGCGCGCGGGAGGATCGGATTTGAAATAAGTGCGATAGACATCGTTCATCCTGGAAAAGTTTTTGATGTCGGTCAGATAGACATTTGCCTTCACGACGTGCGAGAAGTCGAGGCCCGCGGCCTGGAGCACGGCGCCGAGATTCTCCAAGGCCTGTTTGACCTGGGCTTCGAAGCCTTCGGGGTGCTGTCCGGTTTTAGGATCGCGACTGCCCTGGCCTGCTTGAAACAGAACGTCGCCGACCATGACGCCGGGACTGATCAATCCTGGTCTGGCGGGCGCGGTCTCGGTTGCGGGTTGCCCAGGGCGCGCTGGACGAACCACCTTCTTTTCCTGCGCTTGCGCGCCGGGCGATGCGGTCAGCAAGGACAGAAATAGAGCGGCGACCGAGAGACTACGCAGGGGAATTTGCATTTTGGCCATGCGAGGAGGTTAACGAGAGGACAGGTCGGTCTCAAGGGTAATCCAGAAACGGGAGTATCCCCTCAATCAACGACGGTGGGGCGAGGCTCCTGCGGAGCTTTTCTTCGATGGCATTGGCTCGGCAGAAGTCCTCGCCCCACCTTTGCTGAGCGAATGCAAAACCAAAGACATCAGGTGACATTGAATCGCGTGAATCCTAATCTCCGCGCATGCACCCACCCCGCATCGGCTATTACCGCTGGGTTATCTGCGCGTTGCTGTTCTTTGCCGCGACGATCAATTACCTCGACCGCCAGGTGATCGGCATCTTGAAGCCGACGTTGGTGAAGGAATTCGATTGGCAGGACGAACGCATTTACGCGGCCATCGTTTTCAGCTTCCAGCTTGCCTACGCCATCGGTCTGCTGCTGGCCGGACGCGTGATGGACAAAATCGGCACGCGCCGCGGATTCACGATCGCCGTGGTGCTGTGGAGCGTCGCCGCAGTGGGCCACGCCGGAGCGGATTGGTTCCCAGCCTTGAAATTGCCGACCATCAATCTGGATGCCACCACAGGTTTGTCCGTCATCCTGCTGTCCGGAGCCGCGGCGGGCTTTGCCCTTGCGCGCTTCGCCCTCGGCATCGGAGAGGCGGGCAATTTCCCGGCCGCGATCAAGACCGTCGCGGAATGGTTCCCGAAAAAGGAGCGCGCGCTCGCCACGGGAATCTTCAACGCCGGCACAAACGTCGGCGCGTTGGTCACGCCGTTGGTCGTGCCGTGGATCACGCTGCAGTGGGGTTGGGCGTGGGCTTTCATCGCCACGGGGCTGACCGGTTTCCTGTGGGTCGCGTGGTGGCTCTGGATTTACCGGCCGCCGGGCGAGCACCCGCGTCTTTCCCCGGCCGAACTCGCCTACATTCACAGCGATCCCGTTGAGCCCACAAATCCCATCGCCTGGGCCAGGCTGTTTCCGCATCGGCAGACCTGGGCTTTCGCCGTGGGCAAGTTCATGACGGATCCCATTTGGTGGCTTTACCTTTTCTGGATTCCGGATTTTCTCAATCGCAACCACGGTCTGGATCTAAAATCCATCGGACTCCCGCTGGTGGTGATTTATCTGGTAGCGGACGTCGGCAGTATCGGCGGCGGTTGGATTTCCTCGGCGTTGATCAAGCGCGGTTGGAGCGTCAACGCCGCGCGCAAAACCGCGATGCTGATCTGCGCGCTGTCGGTCGTGCCGATCATTTTCGCCGCCGAAGCTTCGAGCCTTTGGGTGGCCGTGGCGCTGGTCTCGCTCGCTGCGGCTGCTCACCAAGGCTGGTCGGCGAACATGTTCACGCTCGCCTCGGATATGTTTCCGAAGCGCGCCGTCGGTTCGGTCGTCGGCATTGGCGGGATGGCGGGAGCGGTCGGCGGCATGTTGATCGCGCTCGTCGTCGGCGAGATTCTGCAGCGCACCGGCAGCTATGTGCCGATCTTCATCATCGCGGGTTCGGCTTATTTGGCGGCGCTCCTGGTGATTCATCTGATGGCACCGCGACTCGCAGCCGCGCCTGTGGATGCTGGACGCGTTGGTGAAGCGTAGATTCCTCGCCGTATCGGGTCACCACCCGACGCTTGATTTGCGGAAGCGGTGCCGTTTTCCTCAGGGGAATCATGAGCATCCCTTTCCGCTTGGCCGTCGCTTGGACCCTCTCCAGTGCCACTCTTTTTGCTGCCGACCAAAACTGGCCCGTCTATCTCGGCGACGCCGGCAGCACGCATTATTCGACGCTCAAACAAATCACGCGACGCAATGTCCAGCGGCTTGAAGTCGCCTGGACGTATCGCTCCGGGGACGGGCGCGCCGACAACCGTTCTCAAATCCAGTGCAATCCGCTCGTCATCGGCGGCGTGCTTTACGGGACGACCGCCGGTTTGAAACTCATCGCGCTCGACGCGGCGACCGGCAAAGAACTCTGGCGCTTCGATCCCTTCGCCGGAACGCGCAACGCGAACCCCATCGGCGTCAGCCGTGGCGTCGTCTATTGGGCCGACGGCACCGACAAGCGAATTCTGTTCACCGCGGATCATTTCCTCTACGCCGTCAACGCCGAATCGGGAAAGGTCATCGAGGGCTTCGGACAAAACGGCCGCGTCGATATTAAGGAGGGCCTCGGCCGCGATGCGAGCAAGTTGTCGCTGAATTCCACCACGCCGGGCGCGGTGTATCGTCATCTGCTTTTCATGCCGATGCGGGTTGGGGAAGGCCCCGGACCCGCCGCGCCGGGCCACATTCGCGCCTACGATATTCGCACCGGAAGAATCGTCTGGCGTTTCAACACCATTCCGCATCCGGGCGAGTTCGGATATGAGACCTGGCCGCCCGATGCGTGGGCTTACATCGGCGGGGCGAACGTCTGGACGGGCATGGCGGTGGACGAACGGCGGGGTTTGCTGTTCTGTCCGACGGGCTCGGCCGCGTTCGATTTCTGGGGCGGAAATCGCATCGGGCAAAATCTTTTCGCGAACTGCCTCCTGGCGCTCGACGCCAACACCGGGCAGCGCGTCTGGCATTTTCAATTCGTGCATCATGACCTCTGGGACCGCGATCTGCCCGCGCCGCCCAATCTGATCACCGTTCGGCGCAACGGCAAAAAGATCGACGCCGTCGCGCAGGTGACCAAGTCCGGGCACGTGTTCGTGTTCGACCGCGAAACGGGCGGACCGTTGTTCCCGATCGCAGAGCGGCGCGTGCCGCCCTCCGATTTGCAGGGCGAATCCGCCTGGCCGACGCAACCGGTGCCGCTCAAGCCCGCCCCGTTCTCGCGCCAATTGTTCACGGCGAATGAGCTCACGGACATTTCGCCCGAATCGCACCGCGCCGCATTGGAGACGTTCGTCAAAGTGCGTCCCCACACGCCGTTCATGCCGCCCAGCAAGGAAGGCACGATTATTCTTCCCGGCTTCGACGGCGGCGCGGAGTGGGGCGGCGCCGCGGTCGATCCGGACGGCGTCCTGTATGTGAACGGCAACGAAATGCCCTGGATTCTCACGATGGTTGAAACGCGCCGGACGGGGAGCGGAGGATCGGCCAGCGGCGAACAGATTTACATGCAGATCTGCGCCGCGTGCCACGGCCTCAAACGCGAAGGCAACGCCGCGCAAAACGTGCCGACGCTCGTGGGCGTGGAGAAGAAGTTGAAGCCGGATGAAATCCTCAAATTGCTCGACACCGGCAAAGGCGTGATGCCGTCGTTCGCGTTCCTTTCGCCGGAGCAGAAGAAATCGGTCGCGGACTTATTGTTGGGTGGAACGGCAAACGCTCCGGTGTCCGGCCGCAGCGAGGAGTTGTCCGGCCAGGATGTGCTGGGGCGGGTTCCGTACGGGCACACCGGCTACAATCGCTGGCTCGACACGAATGGCTATCCGGTTTTGAAGCCGCCCTGGGGCACCCTCAACGCCATCGACCTGAATACCGGCGAATACAAATGGCGCGTGCCGCTGGGCGAAGTCCCCGAATTGATCGCGCAAAGCATCCCGCTGACCGGCACGGAGAACTACGGCGGACCGGTGGTCACCGCCGGAGGATTGGTTTTCATCGCGGCCAGCAGGGATGAAATGATCCGCGCGTTCGACCGCCGCACCGGCAAGATTCTCTGGCGGGCGAAGCTGCCTGCCGGCGGATACGCAACTCCGGCGACCTACATGGTGAACGGGCGGCAGCACGTCGTGATCGCGTGCGGCGGGGGAAAAATGGGAACCAAGAGCGGCGACGCCTACGTGGCCTTCGCGCTGCCGTCGCACAGGTGACGGTGCTCATCAGAATTCATGTCAGTCTGTGCTCACTTGAACCGGAGGCTGCTTTAGCGTGGCCCACTCAGATCGGCCAGACGGCCGCCAAAACCGGTCAGTTGGAGACAACCCCAACACTCGCCTGGGCTGGATCATCCGGACAGTACACCGTGATTCCGCCGGCTCGTTCAAAATCTCCGTCTGCCGAGGCCAATTGGGAGATTCCGTACAGCCTCATGCAGGCAACGACCATGGAATCATTGGTGAGCAAGTGAGTGGAGGAACGCTCATCCTGCGCACGGCTGAGGACTGACTCTTCGGTTGCGAGAAACAGTAGATTCAGGGATAGGATTCTCTCCGGATTTCGCCAATATTCAGTCAGCGTCGAAATAACGCTGAACTTGCTCCGAAGCCCTTTCACATCATTTATGGACTTGATATGTCCGTTTGAGTAGGCCTCAGCGAGCATGAACCGATGAGTGGCTTCGTTGATAGGTTGTCATGTCAATCCGTTTCCAACTCTAGAATCTCCAAAACTCGTGTTTGATCTTCTGCCAATTCTTGAGCGAGTTCCTCCAATCGAACGCACCCCCCAAAAGTCCGCGTCATCCGAAGAAAGAGCGTATCCACATAACTGGCCGACAAATCAACAACGCAGGAGCTGTGATCGCCATAGACCGAATCCAGCTTCACGTCCCATTCTCGAAACGCTCGATAGAGAGCATGGACAAGAATCCCAGGTTGTCCCCACACCTGAAACAACGGTTCTCCATAAAAAGCGCGATATTCCAGAAACGCTAAGAGGACTTCCGCTTTCGTTCTCACAGACATAGGTCAGATTTACATCAGTCGATTCTCTCGGTCGCGACAGTCCGAAGCATGACACTGTTTGACTCTAGCTGAAACGGTTTTGGGGACTTTTCACTGCCACCACCACCACCACCAGTGCGGCGGATGCTTTCAATTGAAGGCGCGACCGGGATTTGGTAAACGTGCCGCCTCATGAATGTTCAGGGAACCTGCACTCTCTCGGCGCCGCCCGCCCGCGTGTTTGAAGCGTTGATCAATCCGTCAGTTCTCCAACGGGTCATCCCCGGCTGCGAGAAAATGGAGAAGACCGGAACCGACGAATACAACGCTCATCTCAAGCTTGGCATCGCGTCGGTCAAAGGGAGTTACGTCGGAAAGGTCAAACTGACCGACCAGCAGCCGCCGCACAAGTTCACGCTGCACATGGAAGGCAAAGGCGCCCCGGGTTTCGTCAAAGGCAGTTCGGTGATCGAACTGAAAGAAGAAGGCGGCGGAACCAAGCTGAGCTACACCGCAAACGTCCAGGTCGGCGGGCTGATCGCTGCGGTCGGTTCGCGCGTCGTGGAAGCGGCGGCGAAGAAACTGGCCGGGGAGTTTTTCCAGAAGTTTGCGGAAACCATCAAGCATCCTTCGCCGGGCTCGTGAGGGTTCGACTTGTCCGTTCCGATCATTTGGACTGACTTGGACTTCAGCGTCATCCGCCAGTTGCCAATCGCCGGACGCCTAACGCCTATTGGCTATTGGCTATTGGCTATTCTACGGTCTGGGTTTGTCCTGTTCCGAGAGCCGGAAGGTCGCGTCCGATTTCCAAGGAACTTCCTTCAGATTCACCACCAGCGTCCGCGGCAGCAATTCGATCTCGTGCCCGAACAACTCGAACGTCACGGTGCCGGGCAGAAAGGTCGTGTCGAGGAAGACGACTTTCCCAAAGGGCACGTTGGTGGCAGGCGAATCGAACACGACCGTGTTTGTGAGGTGGGATTGCGCCAGGCGCTCGCCCGCGAAAATGAAGGTGAGATTCGAGATGCCGAATTTCTCGTGCGCGATCGAAATGCTCGGCTCAGACTGCGCGTCCGTTTGAAACCGGACGCGCCAGGGACCATTCACGTTGCGCCGGTGCTCGATCCACGGGTAAGCGACCAGATAAAGCGCCAGCGCGATGGCAAAACCCAGACCCAAATGCTTGCCCAAACTGTCGCGTTTCATCAGCAGCGCCCCACTATCCGCGCTCCAGAATGATGTCGAAGCGGCCCGACTTGAAGACGACGGCGCCGGCTTTGTGTTCCTTGAGATTGGTCAATCCCCACGTGCCATCGCGCAAGAACTCGCGCCGGGTGTTTTGCCGGGTTGGATTTCGATTCGAGAATTTGTTTGCGGCCATACTGACTTCAATGGGTTTGCGGACAAATCGGTGCGAAGAGTCGGGATTCTCGACCTACAAGCCAAGGCGAAAGTTTTCCGCGATGTAACCCCTCAGAAGCTGTGAAAAAATTGGGAATTGCCAAAACGCACTGTTGGAACTCCTTGATAGCCAAAACGGCCGAGCCAATGCCCTCGAAGGAAAGCTTCGCAGTGGGGATACCCCCAGCCCAGCTTTCGTGTTGCAAATTCGATGCGTCCGATAAACCATCGCGGCGGATTTAATCGAAACCAAACCAAATTACTGTTATGGCTCACGTCGTCACCTCGAAATGCGATGGGTGCAAGTTTACCGATTGCGTTGAAGTTTGCCCGGTCGCCTGCTTCTACGAACTCGACAACCAGTTGGTGATCCATCCTGACGAATGCATCGATTGCACGGCGTGTGTGGCGGAATGTCCCGTGGAAGCGATCTACGCGGACAGCGCGGTGCCGGACGAATTCCAGGCGAGCACCGAATTCAACGCGACCGAATCCAAGCGCCTCAAGGAGGCCGGCCAGGCTGCCATTACCGCCAAGAAAGAGCCTTTGCCCACGGCCGAAAATCGCAAAGCCGACCTCGGCTACTGACGCCACGCGTCGGATTCCTTGGTTGTCATTCCAATCCGCGGGAGCATGGCTGCTCCAATCAGTGACGAAGGCCGCCGGTTCTTCGCTGCTTTCAGTGGCTAAAATACAAGGGAGAGGGCCCACTGCGATTGAATTAAGCCTGTGGAGTTCTCCTGCTCCTAATCTTAGAGCGTGTCCGAAAATTGCGCGGGGTCCTGCGGCGAGGGATTTTGGCTGTGGCCAAGGCGGCGAGGTCCGAGCATCCCCAACGCGGGCTGTAAGGACCGAGCCAACGCAGGCCACGGACAAAAGACCCGCCGCCCGGAGGGTTTTCGCGCCAAAGGCCGCCTGGCTTCGTTGCTCCTCAGTCGAAGATCCAGGGAGGATATTCTCCTTCGTCGCGCCTCGCCATCCGGCCTTTGGCGCGAAAACAGGACCCCGCGGAATTTTCGGACACGCTCTTAGTCCCAATCCTAATCCTAATCGTTCAGACCCAAGCGCTTTTTGGTATAAGAGTAAGATTAGGATTACGATTAAGATTAAGAATCACGCTGAAAGTCCTGATTTCTCCTTCGCGATCCCAGGCGGAAGATTTGTCACACAATCGTAACGCTTTTGCCATAAGCTCGCCATCAAGCCGGCCTACGTTTCAGATCGTGACGAGCCTTTCCGGGCTGATCCGAGTTTGAAAAAGCGGGCCGGGAAACACTCAGCACAACAGAAAGGGAACCATGCAACGAAAGCAGCTTCGTAAGTTGCTGGCCGGCGGCCTTGGTGAATCGGCTTCCGCCAGCTTCCTCAACCCGGCGCAAGCGCTATCCTCCGATACGCTCCTGTACAAACTGGTCGAGAAAGGAATTCTGACGCTCCTGACGCTCGGAGTCTTGAACTGCGGCCAAGGTGCGGCGTTCGCCCAGTCGGACACGCCGGCTGCGCAACGGCCGGACGCGGAGAGAATCGAGAAGCTGGAAAAGGCGGTCCAGCAGCTTCAAAAGCAAAACGAAGAGTTGATGCAGTTAATCAAGGAACTCAAAGGCAAGGCGCCCGCAGCCCCAGCTTCAGCCCAGAGCACTTCCCCCACCGCAACACCCAGGTCGGCGGAGTCGGCAAAGGCCGACGCCAAACTCAAATCCGGCGCGGACCTCCGTCTCTTCTGGAAGGAGGGACTGCAGTTCGAAGCCGGCGATGGGAAGACCTTCAAAGGAAGGTTCGGCGGCCGCATTCAATATGACATGGCGGTGTTCGACCAGGACGCCGCGACTGAGTCCGTGGTCGGTGATGCCTCGGCTTCGACAGAGTTTCGGCGAGTCCGTCTTTATACGAGCGGGGAGATCAATGCGGGCCTGCCGGTCATTTACAAGACTCAGATCGATTTCGCCGGATCGAGTTTGAAGTTCGCCGACGTGTACGTGGGGCTGAACCAGATTCCCTATGTCGGAACACTGCAAGTGGGCCAGATGTACGAGCCCTTCAGCCTCGAGCAGAATACCAGCGACAATTACATCACGCTTCTCGAACGGTCGTTGCCCATCGAAGCATTCTCTCCGGGCCGCAATGTCGGCGGTCTGTTTCGCAACACTCTCTTTAACGAACGCATGACGTGGTCCGCGGGCGTGTTTGTCGATGACAAGAACGACAAGGGCGATGGAGACAGTTTCGACAGCAACACGCACTTTATGGGCCGATTGACTGGTTTGCCCTGGTATGACGAGGCGTCCGGCGGGCGGCGCTACTGGCACCTGGGGGTCGGCGGCGGTCTCATCGATCCCGAGGACAATACCGTGCGCTTCCGCTCGCGGCCGGAAGCGCATCTGGCGCCGAATTACGTCGATACCGGCAACTTTGCGGCGACGGATGTTTATCTCTCGAATGTGGAGTCCGTCCTCACGTCTGGGCCGCTGTCGTTGCAGGGCGAATATTTCCAAACGTGGGCAGAAACGACCGGCGGGCTCGATCTTTCCTTTGATGGCTTCTATGTCTATGGAAGTTGGTTCCTGACCGGCGAGCATCGTCCCTATAAGAAGCGCGAGGGCATCATTGACCGCGTCAAACCACTCAGGAATTTCTCTTTCGGCAAGGAAGGATGGGGCGCGCTCGAACTGGCCGCGCGGTATTCACGGCTCGATCTGAATGATCAAGGCATCGCGGGCGGACGTCTGGCGGATTACACCGGAGGCCTCAACTGGTACTTCAACCCGAACGCGCGCCTGATGTTGAACTATATCTATTCGGACTTGGACCGGAATCGCACCGAAGGCCACGCGCACAGCTTCCAAACCCGGTTCCAGGTCGATTTCTAGCCGTGAACCCGCAACCTCATCTGGAAAAATCGCTCCAGCAGGACATCGATCGCATCCGCGGCAAGGTCCTGGAAATGGGCAGCCGTGCCGAGCGGGCACTCAAGGACGGTTTGCAGGCCCTGGTGGAAGGGAATCGGCAGCGCGCCTACGCCATCATCCTGCGCGATCAGTACATCGACGAACTGGAGAAAGAGATCGACCGCCTCTGTCTGGAGTTTCTGGTGCGACAACAGCCCGTGGCCGGTCACCTGCGGTTTGCTTACGCGACCATCAAAATCAACGCCGAATTGGAACGTATCGGGGATTACGCCGAAAGCATCGCGCGGCAGGTTTTGAAGCTCAGTTCGCTCGAAGTGCATCCTCCGCTGGAGAAATACGTCGAGATCGCCAACCTCTCCATTCCAATGCTTCACGACGCCGTTCAGTCGTTTCTGAATCAGAACGCCGAGTTGGCGCGCGCCAGCATGGCGGTCGAAGAGAAAGTCAACACCCTCCGCGACCAGATCAACGCGGACCTGTTGTATGCGGAGAAGACGGGCAAAATCGGCCTGGAAGCATTCTCGCCCTTGACGATGATCGCGCGCCGCTACGAACGCGTCTCGGACCAAGCCAAAAACATCTGCGAGGAAGTGCTCTACTTGTGCACGGGCGAGTACAGCAAACACACCGGCACGGAGATGTTTCGCATTCTGTTCGTGGACGACGACAACGCCTGCCGCAGCCAGATGGCCGAAGGCATTGCGAATTCGCTGGAGCGGACCGGGTTTCTGTTCAGCAGCGCGGGTCTGGAACCGCGGCCATTGGACCCGGCGGCGGTGAGTTTCCTGGCGGGCAAAGGGATCGATATTTCCCGGCACGTTCCCAAGTCCGTGCCGCAAATTCCCAATCTGGAGCATTACCAGGTCGTCATCGTGTTCGGCAGTGAAACCCGGCAATCCTTCAAGCCAGACAAAAGCAAAACCATCGTGCTGGAATGGCCGATCAGCGATCCCTTGGCCTTGCGCGGCACGCCCGAACAAATCCAGGCTGCTTACGAGAAGACGTTTCAACACCTCCGCGCGCAAATCACCGATCTCGTGGAGGCCATTCTTGGAGAACCGAACGATTAACGAAACGACCACACGACGTATGAAACATCCATCACCGTTACACAAGGGAACCCCTTTGAGCATCCTTCCCATGAACCGTTCCTCCGGACCGTGGCCTTCAGGCCGCTTCAGCGCTGGATTCCGGAGAGTGCGTGGAAGCAGCCTGAAGGCTGCGGTCCGCACAATCTCAGGTTCATGGGGCGAGAGCATGGTTCTGAAACCGTGGAAACTTCCCATGAACCCGGTAGGGACGGATTGCACTCCGTCCCTGACCTTGCTCAGCGATCGAAAAGGCCATTCCAGAGACGCGGTGGAACGCGTCCTTAGAGCGTGTCCGAAAATTGCGCGGGGTCCTGCGGCGAGGGATTTTGGCTGTGGCCAAGGCGGCGAGGTCCGAGCATCCCCAACGCGGGCTGTAAGGACCGAGCCAACGCAGGCCACGGACAAAA
>VHCZ01000059.1 GCA_016871535.1 Verrucomicrobiota bacterium | reverse complement strand
TTCGCTTTCTGGCGAGGCACGACGAAGGAGCATAGCCAGGGCTCTGCGACTGAGGAGAAACGAAGCCAGAAAGCGAAATCGCCCCAGCCCTCCGGGGCGGGGCGGCGCCTGGCCGGCTGCGGCGTTGTTCGTCGGTCACAGCCCCAAAACGGGGATGCTCCCTCCTCGCGCCTTGCATCCGGCCAGGCGGCGCTCCCGCCAAAACAGGAAGTTATTTTTGCACAGACCCTTAGCTAAGCCGCGGCGCCTCTGCAAAAGCGCCCGCAGTTCATCTTGGCAGCTTATTCGTGCATCCCTGAGGCCTTCACCGTCGCGTCGATTGCCAGCGTGGACGGCGCCCACCACAAGCGCAGCTCGGCCGGACAACCCGGATTGGCCGCGCCGCAAGCCGCCATCCTTTGATTGTCAGGCGAGAAAGCGACAAATTTGACTTCGGCTGAATGTTGGAGAGCCGCGACCTCGCGGTGAGTCGCGAGGTTCTAAAGCTTGATCTGAAAATCATCGCTGCCCGACGCGAGCGTCTTGCCATCCGGAGAAAACGCCACGGAAGTCACAGGTAATCGGTGTCCCGACCGTCAAAGTTCAGTGTTCGACCGGTTCCACGGGTTCCCCGCGCTGGCGTTGATCTCACACGCGCCCGGCCTTGCGGAGCAATTCCGCAACCCAGGTCGCCTCTTCCGGAGGCAAAGGAGGCTTCAAGGGCTTACGATAATCTGTCCGATCGTAGCGTCCGGTGTCATAAGCCTCGTCCACCACCTGCTGCAGATCGAGCGCCACGTCGCGGTCTCGGGGGCGGAGCGGAATGGCCAGGCACGGCAGCCGCTCGCGCAGAGGCAGCGGATACAACGCGCGCCGACCCAGTTGCGTCGCGCGAAAAACACAGACGAGGTACGGCGTCCGCTTGTCGGCCGGCAGGACGCTCTCATCCACCGAGAAAGCCCATTCGCCGGCGCGCACGAGGTCGATCTCAACGAGATTGACGCCCCCGGCCAAATAGTCACGCTGCTTGGACCGATAAGCCTCGCGCGCCTTGCCCGGCAATTTGTTGGACGGGCTGAGCACTTCAATGGCCGTCACGACGCGGCCACCGGAAGTCGGGTCATAGATCTCGACCCGGCGGTCCACCTCCGGCTCAGGCACGCGCACCAGCACGGGCTTGGCCAACGTCACGGGTGGAGCGAGTGTGGCGACGCCGCCTTCGCCGCCGTCCGGACGGTCTTCCACTACATCGACGTCCGGTCGAACCAGCGAGGGTGGCTCTTCTTCGACATCGACCAGAACGTCCTCTTCGGCGCGAGCAACCAACGGTTCGGGAAGCTGGCGCTGGAGTTGGTTGGCAATGTAAATAATCAGTCGGGAATGCACATCGCGCCAGTGCAACTCCAGCCAAGGATCCATACCTGGAAATGGACTGCGTATCACAGGGCCTGAGATTACCAACCCCATCTTCCCGTTCCAAGCCCGGACGTGGCGAGTCGGTAACCCTCAGTTATAATAACAACGGTGGAGCGACGCTCCCGCGGAGCCTTTCTTCGATGGCATTGGCTCGGCGGGAGCCTCGCCCCACCTTAACTGCCTTAACTGAGGGTTACGCGAGTCGAGCCCAGGGGCCTTCAAAGCGACCGATACAACTCTCGCACGCGCTCCAGGTTAATCGCAGGCGGTTCCTTCTCCAGCAGCCACTGGAGATCTTCCTTCGCACCGGTCCGGTCACCCGCGCGCATCCGCGCCATGGCTCGCTCCAGGCGTTCGCTGGTCGCGCTCGGGTCCAACGCCAAAATCAGATCGAGATAGCCCAGCGCGCTGCGCGGAGATTCCGAGTTGCGGGCGATGCCGGCAAGGTTGCGCAACATGCGGATAATGATTTCCCGCTTGGTCGCGGCTCGCAAATAATCCTGGGTGAACTGGCGCCCGGTGATCGTCACGATCTCTCGCACCTCGGATGGTGTGAGCGGTTTGCCGCCCTCGAACACGTCGATGATTTGTTCTTCGCCATGTTTCGGCGCGTGTTTCACCACAAAATGTCCTGGCAATCCGACCCCCGCCACGCGTTCCAGGCCGATTCTCCGCGCCAACTCAATGAATAACACCGACAAACTGATTGGGATTCCCTCCCGATCATCGAGCACGTGGTTCATGTAGCTATTGGCGCGGTTGTAGTAGTCGCCCGTTCGGCTGCCGTGAAAGCCGTTCTCGAAGAACAAATACTTTTTCAGCGCTTCGATCTTGGCGGCATCATCGCTTTGGGGTGGCAATTGCGCCTTGAGTTCAGCGGCCATATCCGCGAGCTGTTGCTGGTAAGCGGCGAGATCCAGATCCGGATTGTCGAGTTTGGCGAGCAACAGGGCGGCTTCAAAAAGATCGGTCTGCTCCTCCGCCTGCTCCAGGAGTTGAATCAATCGCCGCTCAATCGATCCCCGATGCACCGCCCAGGCCAGCTCCCGGACTTCAGCGGCTTGCTTGTCAAGCTGGCGGGCGCGCTCCGCCAGGAGCAACCGGCTCGCTTCGGGATGCGATTGCAACCGGGCAACGATCTCAGGATTCCACGCCGCGGTCGCCGAATTCAGCTTGGCGGTTATTTCAGAAAGGAAATCCGCCGGGGCCGCGGGATAGGCTGCGGCCAGATTTGTCCCCATTTGAAAATCTTTGAACGCAGCGCGGGTGTCGCGGAACTTGGCCAGCCCAACCTTTCCGCCGCGCCACTCGCGATCACTGGACTCAAACACCAATTGCTCGTTCACATAACAGCGCAAGGCGTCGTCTTCGACGCGGACCCGAAGCCGGTTCCAATCGCCGGGCCGGTAATGTGGGCTGGGCGCTTCCTTCAGGATCGTCCAGGCGAAAACGCTCGGGCCGTCGAAGCGCGTCAGGCGCAAGTTCCCGCCGCTCGGATAAAAGCCGTAATGCCGCTGATCGCCGTCGGACGCAAACACCAGCCCGGCCGCGCCGGTTTCGTTATCGAGCTTCACCGTCACGGCCAGTTCGTACGGCGGCTTCGGCGCGGGCTTTTGCGAAAGGCACAGGGCGCGGCCGCCGAAGCCGTTCCCCAGGCCATCGACCTCGATGCGCCCGGCCTTCCGGCTCCAGCGCGCGCCCATGACCGGAGTCCATTCTTTGGGATTGAGCGCGCTCAACGTGAGCCATCGGGTCATGGGAACGGGGTTGGGTTTGGCCAGGAGCAGTTTGAGCGCATCGACCGGCGTGGCGAAACCGAGGTTGGCGGACATTGCCGATTTCAAAGTCAGAATTCCGTGAACCCTTCCTTGCCGATCCAGCAAAGGCCCGCCGCTGTTCCCTTCTTCGATGGGGATCGCGAGTTGAATCATGTCGATGCCATCAAAATCCCGCCGCGCCGAGACCACACCCTGCACCACGCTGTATTCCAATCCGAGCGGATTCCCAATCGCGACGACGGCTGCGCCTTGCTTGAGCGTCTCGGAATCGCCCAGCGGCAACGCGGGCAAATCTTTTGCCTCGACGCGAATCAGGGCCAGGTCGAGTTTGCGGTCCCACGCGTGAATTTCGATGACGTCGTGGCGCGCGCCGTTGGCCAGGCGAACCGTGATGGGCCTGGCTTCGCCAATCACATGGAGACACGTGGCGATCAAGCCATCCGCCGAAACTACAAACCCGGACCCGACGCTGTCCTCTTTCCCGTCCCGGCCAGCATGCGAAACGACCACCACGGAAGGGCGAACCGCTTCGACGATCGCCTCGACGGATTTCTCTATCGTTTCGACAGCCTTGGCGGCGGCGCCCGAACGCGGCGGCGGCTCTGGCCGCGCGGGACTCTTTTCGGCGGCGATTGCTTCCAAGGATGCGGCCAAAACTAGAACCGACAGGTGGGTCGCACGACGGAGGGAGTTTCTTACAGAAGGCAACGAAGGCAACAAAGTCTTCGCTTTCTCCGTGGCCTTCAGTGAAGCCTTCGAGGTGGCGGGTTTCTGAGTCAGCATGTTTTCGGTCTGGAAGGTAGCCGAACGGCTTTTACGAGACCAGCGCGGAAGAGTAAATGCCTCGAACCACACTGATCGATTGCAATTCTGCGCTACCGCCGGACACGAAGCAATAAGATCGGTGCGATTAAAACTGTCGGTCAACGAAGTTTTCTCCCTCTCTTCCCGAAGGGAGGAGAGGGCCGGGGAGAGGAGGTGCGTTGGCTCGGGCCTCAGGTTTCCAGGAAACCCCTCTCTCCAACTCTCTCCCCACTCGTTTCCTCGCGGGGAGAGAGGGAAGTCAATCGGAGCCGCTGACCGACACTTCTAATCGCACTCGTAAATCGCCCTTGCTTGCGCCTGGAATTTCTCCAACCTTGATCCTGTGGCGACAGCGTTTCCCGGAACCGTAGCACGGCCATCGCTGCTCGAAATCGTCTCTGGTCTCAAGCGCGGATGAACAATCGGGACAAAATCGGCGACAGCATCGGTCACTACCAGATTACGGCCTCTCTGGGTGCCGGCGGCATGGGCGAAGTGTATCGGGCGCGGGACACGCGATTGGGCCGGGAGGTGGCGATCAAGTTTCTGACCGCGGATTACGCGGAGAGCGCGGATGGCTTGCGGCGGTTCGAGCAGGAAGCCCGCACCCTCGCGGCGCTCAACCATCCGAACATCCTCGTCGTTCACGACACGGGCGTGCATGAGGGCGCGCCGTATTTTGTGTCCGAACTGCTGGAAGGGCAGACGCTGCGAGAGGTGTTGGGCGGCGCCCAACTCCCGTTGCGCAAAGCCATCGAATACGCGCTGCAAATCGCTCAAGGCCTCGCGGCCGCCCACAGCAAGGGCGTGATTCACCGCGATCTCAAGCCGGAGAATCTGTTCGTCACGCAGGATGGGCGGGTGAAGATACTGGATTTTGGGCTGGCCAAGCTGAAGAGAGTTGAGAGGGGGAGTGAGTTGAGAGTTGAGAGAAAACCGTCGCCGACAACAACTGACTCTCAACTCTCAACTCAAACTCCTCTCAACTCAACCGCTCCGACGCTCCTGGAATCCACGCAACCCGGCCTGGTGCTGGGCACGCCGAGCTACATGTCGCCCGAGCAAGTGCGGGGCGAAGCGGCGGATCATCGCTCGGACATTTTCGCGTTTGGAGCGATTCTGTACGAGATGCTGAGCGGCCAGCGGGCATTTCGGCGGGACACGCCCGTCGAGACGATGAACGCGATTTTGAAGGAGGAGCCTCCCGACTCGATCGTGGCCCTTGCGAATGCTTCACCAGCATTGGAGCGAGTCGTTGAGCGGTGTCTGGAGAAGTCGCCGGACCGGCGTTTTCAGTCGGCGAGCGACCTGGCGTTTGCGCTGGAGAATCTGAGCGTGACTTCGCGTGTGTCCCCGCTCAATGCACAGGCGCTCGACGCACAAGCGGGAGCAAATATCCGGCGCGCACTGCCCTGGGCCATCGCCGCGCTGCTTGCGGTGGCGCTCGCGTTCCTCCTGCTCAATTCCCTTCGCGATTCCTCGCGTATTCAAACGCGCCAGAACCCGACGGTCCGGAAATTGGAACTCCGCTTTCCGCCCCCAAACAGAATGGAGAGCGCTGACCCAGTCGTCAGATATCTGGTCATCTCCCCGGACGGCAACAAGCTGGCTTACGTCAACGACGAAGGCCTGTGGATCCTTCGCCTGGAGCGGATGGGACCGCCGGAGTTACTCAGACGAGATGAGGACCTCCGGGGTTTGTTCTGGTCTGCAACGAGCGAGGAGATCGCGTATTTCAAAGGGGAAAATCTTTTCCGGGTGCCCATTTCCGGCGGCCAGCCGAACCTGATCTGCCGAGCGCCAACCCGCGCTTCTCCCCTCGGTGGAGGAGGAGTGTGGTTAGGCGATGGACGGATCATTTTTGCCACGGGCTGGCTGGAGACGGGACTGTATGAAGTGTCCGCGAAGGGAGGCAATGCCGCGCCTCTGCCAGTTTCCGAAGAGCCGCAGGTTTGGATCGCGAACCCAAGCCCGCTGCCGGGCGGAGGTGTCGTGTTCGTCGTCCGCAGCCAGGGAGGAGACGTCCTTGCAGCATGGACACCGCAACACGGTCTCAAAAACCTCTGGACCTCGCCGGGTGAGAGATTGTCCAAACCCGCATATTCGCCAACAGGCCATATCATTTTTGCGCGTCCGTCCGACAACCCTGGAATTTGGGCGTTTGCCTTCTCGTATCAGCGACTGGAGCGCGCGGGTGAACCGTTTCTCATTTCCGCGCAAGGCCACTCTCCAAGCGTTGCTGGAGACGGCACGCTGGTCCTCAATCTGAGCGAGCCCGCCTTGCGCCAGCTTGTCTGGGTGGATCGTAACGGGCGGGTGACCGGGACGATAGGTCCTCCCAAGCCAGGTCTGGGCATGGCTCGGCTTTCACTTGATGAAACCCGTGTGGCCGCGTCCTCGACGCGAGGATACTCCGGGCTCTAGGAGACGTGGATTTTTGATCCGTCGCGCGACACGGCCATCTGGCTGACGCGCGACCAAAACTCGAATCCCGACACCTTCTGGCTGCCTGGCGGCTCCAAGGTTTTGTTCCGACGCTGGACGCGGGACGGCGCGAAGGTCCTGATGCAATCGATCGGAGAACCTGGAAAGACCGAGGAACTCTGTGAAGGTTTTCTCGAGGACGTGTCCCGCAGCGGCAATTATGCGCTAATTTCAGATTCCTGGAGGCCAGGATACAACCGGCGGCTTATCTCGTTGGCCGGGTCCGAGAAAAGGCTGACCGCATTCCCGCAGAATTTCCAGTCGATCACTGACACGAAGCTATCTCCGGACGACAAGCTGCTCGCGTACGTTTCAACCGAGACCGGACCAAGCGACGTTTCCTCGTCCACTTTCCAGGCTTCACCAATAGAACCGTTGTTCCACGCGGAGGAAGGGGACCGTTGCAGTGGCATCCAGACGGTTCAGAATTGTTCTATTTCAGTCTCGAGGGGCGAACCCTGAAGTCCGTTGCCATCAAAAACTCAACCCCTCCGGAGGTCGGTGAGCCGATCGATCTCTTTGAGATCCCCGAGTCGATTGGGCGACGCGAATTCGATGTGGCCCGAGATGGGCAACGCTTTCTCATGGTCCAGATCGCAAAGGATGCGACGGAGAGACAAATCTGGCAAAAGCCGAGTGTGGCAGTGATTGAGAACTGGTTCGAGGAGTTTCGTCGGTCACGTTGAACAACCTCTTGGCACATCGCATCATGATGCCTCCATGAGAACCACATTGACGCTCGACCCGGACGTCGCCGCCAAAGCGAAAAAAGGCGCCGCCAAACTGGGCAAGCCCTTCAAGGAAGTCATCAACACCGCTTTGCGGCTGGGGCTCGAACAAGTGCTGAATCCGCCGACAGTGAAACCCTATCGGACGGTGCCGCGGCCGCTGGGACTCCGCCGTGGTTTCAGCGTGGTGCGTTGCGAACTGGCCAATCACGCCGGCCGCTTCGCTCGCCAACGCGCTTCATCAAATGGGCCAGCGCGTCGGATTGGTGACCAATGGCCGCGACGCCGCGGACCGCATTCGTGAAGAAGGCTGGAACACCGAGTTCCGGACGCGCGCGGTCGCCCGGGCCAACATCGGCATGCGCGAACAAAGCGACCGTCTGCGGCCCATCATCATCGAGACTCGCCGCACTTCCGATCAATTGACGCGGATTCTGGAAACACTCGCGCGTTTGGAACTGACAGACGGGCTGGAATTTCACGAGCTGGCCGTCGAAGCGGCCAGCCGATTGCCCCGCAATGCCACCGTCGTGGCCGTGCTGACGGCCGTCCTGCCCGAAACGGCGGTCGCGCTGGTCAATCTGCGGCGGCGAGGTTACGCCGTGACCGTCGTGTTGGTTGTCTTTGATGAACCGGGAACGCCGGATTGGGCCAGCCGCCCGGATTGGGCCGGCTGGTTGCTGGCGAGCGGAATCGACTTAAGGCGCGTGGAGAGTGAGGCGGCGCTCTCTGCGTTGTGCGCCGAACGGCTGGTTCGGTGAACACAGACGACAATGGCGAATGACTAATGACCAATGCCGAGAGAATTTCTAAATCCCGAATGCTCAAGGCAACGCTTGGGAACCAACCGCGGTGTTCAGTTCTTGTGGCTTCCGCATTCTTTCGTTACTGGTGATGGGGCATTCGTCATTTTGAAGAGAAACGAATGATCTCACGCCAACCCGACAAAACCTTCGCCGATTACGTCGGCATCGCCATCAGCCCCGTGCTGATCATGGCGTTGATCGGAAGTCTGATGTTCTTCCTCCTGGAGATCAGCTACGCAGGTGAATACCTGGGACGGTTGCGCTGGACGATTTTCTGGTTCGTGCTTGCGTCCGTCCTGATCTCGCGCATTTCCATCGAGCAAGGCTCGACCCACGCCGGGATTTACGGATTCGGGCTGGCTCTAGCGACGGGGCTGATGACTTCGCGTTTCGTGAACTTCCTCTTGCCGGTCTGGTGTTTTCTCGGCCTCGTCTGGTGGTGCGCCAGCAAACTGACCTGGGACTGGACGCTGATCGACGAAGAGGAAGATGCTTCGGGCGAAGGCTTGCTCCAGGTGGCAAAGCTTGATGACGAATCCGGCGCAACTCAGGAGAAAAGGAGCGCGCAAGGCACTTCCGTCCCGGCGATCCCTTTCTGGAGGCAGTTGTTCAAGAATCGTTCGGAACGCGCCGGGCAGCCTCATGCGCCGGGACTCTGGGTGGTCTATTTCTCGTTGATCGCTCTGCCGCTGTTTGGCGCCGGACAACTTTTCCTCCCTCAAGATAATCCGGCCAAGCGGCGCGCCGGGTTTGTCTTATTGTGGATTTACATAGCGGCAGCGCTCGGATTGCTTTTAACGACGAGCTTTTTGGGCTTGCGGCGCTATCTCCGGCAGCGCCGGCTTCGGATGGCGCCGGAACTCGCTCGCGCCTGGGTCGGTTACGGCGCAGTCCTGGCGGGCGCGATCCTTCTGGGTTGTTTGTTGCTGCCCCGTCCTGAAGCGAAATATTCTCTGACTGCCGTTCTGGGCAGGCTCGGCTCCCCGGAAGGGGCGGCTTCCGAGTATTCTTGGTTTCGGCGAGACATGGATTCCGGGGCGGATGGCGGTGGCGCGGATTTCTTAAAAGGAGGCGATCCCCAGGAACGCGACGTTCAGGCCAAGGGACACACTGATCGCGGGTCGGTTCTTCCGAAGGTCAGCCGGTCTGGATCAAGCTCTTCGTCTGAGCCTTCTTCGGGTTTCGCGCCGTTCGCCTCCCGGCTGGCGACACTGCTGCGCTGGATCATCTACGCGTTGATCGCCTTCTGGGTGCTCCGCAGTCTGATCCGGAACGGCTCTCGATTGATCAAAGCGGCCAGGGATTTGGTTCAAGACTTCTTTGCCTTCCTGCGCCGATTGCTGGGTTTGAAAACTCCGGCTGCCCGCGCGAATGCGGCGGAAGCGACCGGAGGCCGAAGGCCCGTTAAGGCGCGGCCGTTCCGCGGGTTCGCCGATCCTTTCGCTTCAGGCGAAGCTCAGCGAATGTCGGCAGCCGAGTTGATCTGTTACAGTTTCGAGGCGCTTCAAGCGTGCGCGCGCGAGTGCGGCGTGCCGCGGCGTCCGGAGCAAACACCGCTCGAATTCGGCTCGGTGTTGAGCCGGGCAATTCCAGAACTGGAATCGGGGGCGCCGATCCTCAGGCAATTCTACACGCGGCTGGCGTATTCCGGACGGCTGCCGGCCGAAGGTTGTCTGGAAAACCTGGAGCATTTGTGGCGGCAAATGACCTCCGTGACTGGCCAGCTTCGGAGGGAGTTACATCGTTAAATGAGTTAAATGGTTACTGTGCAGACCGTGGGATTGACGACAGATCGACCGGAGAACCGTAGCGTAGATTTTCAATCTGCGGTATCGCCGATTTCCAATCGGCAGGGCGCCGGCAAGTCCCAGCGTGCTCGGACTGGGAGACGCCCCGCAGAATACAATTCTGCGATACGGCAGAGTGCAACTCTGCGCTACGAGCTTTGTCGTCCATCCCGCGGACCAAGCAGTAAATGAGTAAATGCGGTTTCGTCGGCGGATTTCATCATCACTTACGCGCTGCATTTCCGATCTAACCCGTTTAACTCATTTGACCGATTTACTGATCAGACCGTGGGATAGAATCCAGCGCCGCCAGAACTTCCGGGTCTCGCACATCGACCCAGCGCCCCTGGATTTCCAGCCCGGCGATCTTGTGTCCTTGCCCAAGCAGGGCGTTGATGGCGTCGGGCAATTCGTACTCGCCCCGCGGAGATTTTTGGAGCGTCGCCGTGAATTCAAACAGCGCCGGGCGGAAAATGTAAATCCCGGCGTTATACCAAATGGGATCACCCGGCTTTAGCCAGCCGTCGCGTCGCAAGTCTGCGAACTGCTCCGCGCTGGGCTTTTCAATGATGCGGCGCAGGCAAAATTCGGCGTCGAACAGGTTAATGCCTCCTTTGGTGACGTCCTCGCCGCGCGTGACCGTAACCAGGCCCGAGAATTGCCCCTGGCTGAAACGCTCGATCATTTGCTTGTAAGTTTCGGGCTTCACCAGGATGTCGCCATAAGTGAGAAGGAACGAGTCCGACCCGACAAAGCCTTTGGCAAGTTCCGGCGCTTTGCCGGTTCCATCCTGGACGGTCTGGCGCGCGTAACGGATCGCGGCGCCCCAGCGCGAGCCATTGCCGAAATGCGTTTCAATGGCCTCGGCGCGGAAGCCCGTGACAACGCAAAACTCGCGAATGCCGCTGGCAATGAGGCCCTCCAGAATATGTTCAAGGATGGGCCGGCCCTGAATCTTCAACATGGGCTTGGGCAATTCGTTGGTCAGTTCGCGCATGCGCGTGCCTTTGCCCGCCGCCAGGATCACAGCCTTCATCGGTCGAATTTCAAATTTGAAATTTGAGATTTGAAATTCAGGTCACGCCCCGTATTTATCAAACATCCTCGCGTTCGCCTGCATGAGGCGCATGAGATACTTCGCCTCGAATAAACCGAGCGAACCCAAATTCGCGCCCGTGTCGGAGAAACGGTCCAGTTTGTCAGATCCGGAGTAAGGCGATACCAGCAAGACCGGCTGTGGATGCCAGGAATGGCCCTTGAGCGCGCAAGGCGTGGAATGATCGCCGGTGATGGCCAGCACGTCCGGACGTTTCTGGAGGAGGACGGGCAGCGCGGCGTCGAAGTCCTCGATCGCTTTCTTCTTCGCCTCGAAATTGCCGTCTTCGCCGTGCATGTCGGTGTATTTGTAGTGAATGAAAAAGAAGTCGTACTTCCCATACTCCGCCAGGTAGCGCTCGAATTGGGCTTGAATCGTCTGCGCGCCTTCCAATTTGGTCATTCCGACCAGTTGCGCGAGGCCTTTGTACATCGGGTAGACCGCGAGGCAGGCGGCTCTCAATCCGTAGCGTTCCGCGAAGTTCGGGATGGCGGGCTGATGCGCGATCCCGCGCATCAGAAAACCGTTGGCGGGCTTCTTTGCGGCGATCACGGGCAACGCCGCTTTGTAGAAATCCGCGACTAACTTCGCCGCCTTCTTGGCTTTGGCGGATTTCTTGTCGATGGCTTCTGCTTTGGGAACGGGCTTGCCTTCCCGATGAGGATCGGCGTCCGTGAGCGGGCCTTCGAGACCTTTGCCGCGAAAGATGACGACGAAGCGATGGCCTTTGCCCGCCTTGATGATGACCTCGGTGTCGCCGAGCTTTTTGACTTTCTTGGCCAACAGGGCGCAGAGATCTTCGCAAACTTCGGTTTCGATGCGCCCGGCCCGCCGATCCGTGACGGTTCCTTTGGCGTCGAGCGCGCAAAAATTGGCGCGCGCGGCCACGTCGCCGGCTTTGAGGTCCAGCCCCAGGCCCAGGGCTTCGATCACGCCGCGGCCGACCTGAAATTCCAGCGGATCATAGCCGAAGAGTCCGAGATGGCCCGGACCGCTGCCGGGAGAAATCCCGGGCGCGACTGGAATCATGCGGCCTTGGGCTCCATCCTGCGTGAGGGCGTCCAGGTTGGGAGTTCGGGCGGCCTCCAGCGGGGTCATGTAACCTTGCTCACGCGTGGCGATGTCGCCCAGCCCATCGAGGACCACCAGCGCCAGTTTTGCGTCCGTCTTGAGTGTCAGTTCCGAATACAAAGCATCCAGTTTCATAAAGCCAAATCCCCGAAATGAAGTTGATTCTCAGCCCGCCTGAAGGGAACGCAGGCCGAGCTGTGGGCGGGGATATTGGCGTGAACGCTCCGAGAGCGTCAACGGGATTGTAAGGCGCGTTGGACCGTTGTGCCCCTAATGTCTTCTCAAAATCAACCGGTGATCCACGCGACGGGTTTGATCGTATTCCAGCGGGGGAAGATCGGTCAGGGTCGGCGATTCGGTTTCGTTGAGAATCTCCTGAGCCAGTGCTTGCAGTTCGGTCCAACGCGCCCAATCGAGTTCCGGCGAGTGCGCGATGCGCCGCATCAAGCTGCGCCACTCGATAATGATGCGGTCGATATCGCCCGGCCCGACCAGGTCCGTGATCCAGCGTTGCTTGTTCTGCGGATTCTGGTGAACGCTCGCCACGACCTGTTCCGCGCCCGCTCCGTACTTGGGCGGCATTCCATTTTCCAGGTAACCCGAAATCGTTTGCTGACCGTAAATGCGCTGGCACGACATGGCCAGCCGCCCTCCCCAGCGGTTCTCCTCGCCGCAAAAGCGAAATCCCGCGTCGAGGTTCGCCAGATCATAAACGAGTTCCTTGACGGGGTAGGTCTCATCCTCCAGACCTGCCGCGATCGCCAGCCCTTGCCCGTGAGAAAAGAACCCGACGATCTTTCCCCGCAAAGTCGGAGCCCCTGAGCCGTCCACCAATCCAAGCCGCCTCCAGAGCAAAGCCACGCCGGTGGCGGTCGGCAATTGTCTGCAGGCCGGCACGAGGGAACATGCCGCGCAATCCGGCGGCAGCACTTCGCGTTCAACCGGCTTCCAGAGCGCGACTCCATGAGCATCGACCGGCACGCGGAGCGTTTGCTCCGCGACGCTGATTTCGGCGACGATCTTTTGCGCGGAGATCCTGAACCGGACGGCCGGCGTTTTCTGCTCGGCTAGTTTCTTTTCGACCAGCGGAGCAATCTTGTCCTTCCAAATTGCGAAAGGCGCCTGGCGTCGCTGCCAGTTCGTGATCCGCCGAATCCATTTCGTGAGCACAATGCGTTCGTCGTTCAACCTATCCGCGACCGTAATCGAACGCCCGTAAGTCGGAACACCGTCATTTTTCGACAGCACCACGAGCTGGTTGAAGCCGACTTTTTCGAGGGCGCTCGGTTCGGAGAGAACAGAGCGATGGGCGATCGGCGTTTGGTTATCGGCAACTGGCGATTGGCGATCGGCAATTGGCAATTGGGCCGCGGCTGTGAGTTCCTCGGAATTCCCCTCATCGGCCCTGCGGACATCCTGGTCGGGCGAGTCCGTCCCGGAGCACCGCTCCTCAACATGTTCGGAACCCGTCGGAGCTCGGCTCGCTGGGGACAGGCTCGCCCTACCTTCATTGGATGAAACCACCATGATTTCGCGAAGCGGACGTTCCTGCAACGGAGGGTACGCCTCCCATTCGCCGCGGCTGTTCAACATTTCGCGCACGCGTTTGCGGACGTGGCGCGCGCGTTCGGGATCGGTCTTCAGCCCGCACGGCACTTCGGGATGCTTCAACGATTCCTCAACGCCGAGGAAAATCGGTTTGGTGGTGAAAAGGCGTTCTTGGAGCCGAACGGCTTCGGCGAACGGATCACGACCCGCCTCGTGAGCGGCGGTCATCAAATTCAGCAAGACGCCCCAATCGACCAACCCGCCCCGCGAAAGCTGGCACGCGTGCGCGTCGAGGAGCCGGATTTCATTGGCCGTAATGAGAACGAAGCCGGTCTCATCCAGCCCCCGGCGCCCGGCCCGGCCAAACATTTGCAGAATTTCATCCGCCTTGAGCGGTTGCTCGATGTGATCCCGCCGGTAGGACGCGCCCGCCAGCGCGACGCTGCGCAGCGAGAAATTGATGCCGGCCGCCAATCCCATCGTCGCGACCACGACCCGGAGCTGGCCGGCCTTGGCGAGCGGTTCGATGACTCCGGCGCGCGCCGCGTAGCTCAGGCCGCTGTGATGATACGCAATGCGACTTTTCAACATCTTGGCGAGGTATTCGCCGACCAGAAGCCTCTGTTCGAGGCTCAGCGAAAGCGGATTCGGCGTCGGCAACCAGCGCGTCAATTCCGCGGCCATTTGTTCGGCAGCCTGGCGGCGCGGCGCGAAAATCAAAATCGGCCCCAGATCATCTGCCAACGCCTTCAGGACCAGCCGGGGCCAGTAATTCCGAATCTCGCTGGGAACATGATAATTCAGGTTGTTCGCATGGACTTCCTCCAGCGGCACCGGGCGGAGGTCGTGGCGAATCAACACCGCGTCGCGGCCCAGGCGGCGAAGCCATTTCACAACGTCGTGCGGATTGGCCACGCTGCCGCTCAGCAGGAGCAATTGCGTCCGCGCTGGCGCCAGGGCCAGGGCCAGTTCGTAATTCAATCCACGATCTTCGTCCCCGATCATCTGATATTCATCGACGACCAATAACGTGGGGCCGTCGCCCTGGATCAAACGGTTGCGCTGCGTCTCCAGGGTCGCGACGATCACGGGCGCGTCGAGATTTTCCGAGAGATCGCCCGTGGAAATCCCGACGTCCCACCCGCGCGCGCGCCACTCGGCGAGCTTGTCGTTGGCCAGGGCGCGCGTCGGGACGGTGTAAATCGCCTGGCCGCGATTCTTGCCGTGGTTGGACCACAGCTCAAAAACCAGGGTCTTCCCGGAACCGGTCGGCGCGTGGACGACGACGTCCTTGCCTTGGCGCAGCGCGGCGACGGCCTGCTGCTGCCAGAGATCGGGAACCGCCACCTGATTCAACGCGGTGAAATTCTCCAGTTGGGCCGCGATCGAATTCACGCACCCAAGATAGCCGAAGACTTCAAATGTGAAATTGGAAATTTGATTTTGCTTTATCGCGAGGGCCGGCCTGCTTTAGGTACCAATCGCAAATGCACGCCAATGAACGCGACGGTAGGGCGAGCCTGTCCCCAGCGAGCCGAAGCAGACGTGTTCCAAGCACGTCGAGCGGCTCGCCGGGGACGGACTCGCCCTACCTTGCTCGTGGCGGTGCGCAGGGGGGACGCATCCGCCAAAGCTCGCCTGGCGCAGATTCAACGGGACCAATCCACGATCGAAACCAAGAAGCAGGCCGTGGAAGCCAAAGGCCGTTTACACGCCCAGAGAGGATGTGATAATTTGTCGGCATGAACACCAGCGACTTGGTGACCGTTGATCCGGACACCCTGGGCGGGACACCGGTCTTCAAAGGGACGCGCGTCCCGGTCAAGACGCTTTTCGAGTATCTGGAGAACAATTATACGCTCGAAACCCGCCAATGCAGTTGATTTACCTGGATCAATTCGTGGGATGACCGAAATCTTTCTTGGCTTCGCGCTGGTTCTTCTCGTCGGGAACCTTGTCCTCACCGTTGTCCTGCTGTCGCGGCGGCTCAGTGTTGATCTGTCCGGCCTTCAGCCTCGCTTCGACGCGCTGCAATCGAACCAAGAGCGAACGGAGCGCGCGTTCCGCGAGGAACTGGGCCGGAACCGCGAGGAAGGTTCGTCCGCCGGCAAACAACTCCGCGAAGAGTTGAGCGGCAAAATCAGCAGTTTCGGCGATTCCCTGCAAAGCCGCCTGGCCGAGATCGCGGGTCTTCAGCAGAAACAACTCGACAGCTTCGCGCAGCAACTGGCGGCGCTGACGCAGACCAACGCGCTTCGACTGGAGGCCTTGCGCACCGCCGTCGACACCAAACTCAAAGAAATTCAGGAAGACAACGCCCGGCAACTCGACCGGATGCGCACCACGGTCGATGAAAAACTCCAGAGCACGCTGGAGAAACGGCTCGGTGAATCGTTCAAGCAGGTTTCCGAACGGCTGGAGCAAGTCCACCAGGGCCTGGGCGATATGCAAAAGCTGGCGGCGGGCGTCGGGGATTTGAAACGCGTTTTGACCAACGTGAAATCGCGCGGCGTTTGGGGAGAAGTTCAGCTCGGGGCGCTTTTGGAAGAAGTGTTCACGCCGGAGCAATACGACCGGAACGTCAAAACGAAGGAATCGAGCAGCGAACTCGTGGAATTCGCGATCCGGTTTCCGGGTCAAGGCGACAGCGAACGCGAGGTGCTCTGGCTGCCGATCGATTCCAAATTCCCGATCGAAGATTACCAGCGGTTGCTCGACGCGCAGGAGAAGGCCGATCCCGACGCCGCGGAAGAAGCCGCCCGGATGCTCGCCGCCCAGGTCAAAGCGTCGGCTAAAGATATTTCCGACAAATACCTGAACCCGCCGAACACCACGAATTTCGGGATTCTGTTCCTCCCGACCGAAGGGTTGTTCGCGGAGGTGACTCGCCGGGCCGGTTTGACCGACGCGATCCGCCGCGAGCACAACGTCATCGTCGCCGGCCCCACTACTCTGCTGGCGATGCTGAACAGTTTCCAAATGGGCTTCCGGACTCTGGCCATCCGGCAGAGATCCGATGAAGTGTGGAAATTGCTCAGCGGCGTCAAAACGGAGTTCGGCAAATTCGGCGACTTGCTCGAGGGCGTGAAACGCAAGCTGGAGCAGGCGTCGAACACCATGGACGACGTGGCCCAGCGATCCCGCGCCATCGAACGCAAACTGCGAAATGTGCAAGAATTGCCCGCCTCCGAAGTTCAACCCCTTCTGGCCAACGGTGGCGCACCGGTGTCGGGGGATTCGGAATAGGAGATTCCAGCCGGAGGAGGGTTTGGGCGCACGTTGAGCGGCCTGAAGGCCGCCGTGCATCAATGCACCTCAAGATGGGAGGGCCGCCTGCGTCAAAGTTGGATTTGACATGTCCTTCGAGATACTGTCCATTTGGACAGTATTCCGACGGAACACGGACCGGAACTGCGTTCAGGCCAGATCGTGGGCCGCGCTCGTCGACTGCAAGAGCACGTTGAGGACGTTTTCTATCAAACAGGCAGATTTGCGTCGTGCAAGATATCCCATGGTCTGACAACCTGCGTTACGCATCCATGCCAAACGGCGAGACATTGAATCTTGAAGCAGAGATGCAGAGCTACGGTGTCTCCAACCGCATTTTTCGCGACTTGAGTAGCCCGGCATCCCCAGAATTGCTGGACTATCTTGATCTCGTTCGGCGGGCTGAGGACAGCCAGCCCAAGGGGCACAATCTTCTGCCCGATGGTGTGGCGGAAAGCCAGGGACGGCCCCTGCTTTTCATCGTGAACGAAAGCCGGCTAGCCCAAACGCCAAGGGAACAAGAGCAACAACTTAAAACACTCCGACGGAAGCTTGCCTGCCGTGGCGACCGCGCCTACCTCGCGCGCATCCGTCCCGGTGAGCTGGCAGTTGTGCCGGTGTCGCTGGACGACCGAACCCCCGACTGGGAGCGCTACACGCCCGACACGCCAGAGGCACTGACCTTTTTCTCGCGGCTGGCTCACGGTCAGTATGACGGAAAAGGCGAACCGAAGGAGACGGATTACGTCTTCTCTGCGATGTTCACATTGGTGTGGAGCGTTGCTGACAGACTCGCCCGGCTTCGACTCAAACGCGCTGACGTTCTTTCGCTGATGGGGCGAGCCTTGTTCTTTCGCTTTCTGCGCGACCGGCACGTTGTCCGTGAAAGCGATGCACAGAAGATCGCTCCGAATGCGGCGAGCATCCTCGACTGCTTTACCAATGCTCAGAACGCATCCAGTACGTCGGCTTGGCTCGACAAGACCTTCAATGGCGATTTGCTCCCACTAATTGATGACAACTTTGAAGAGTTGGGGCGCCGCACCAACGGGATGGTGTTTGTTCACCTTAGCGCCATCGTGAAGGGAGAAGAACCTGTCGGGGATGAAAACTATCAGTTACCTCTGCCTATTCATTTCGGCCATTTCTTTTTCGATCACATCCCCGTTGGCCTGCTGAGCCAAGTGTATGAGCGTTTCGCCTGGAAATGGGAGCACCAGACCGCGAAGGAAACGAGTGTTCATTACACCCCGCGCAACATCGCAGCCACGTTGGTTGATGAGGCCTTTGCCAAGCTGCTAAACGCGAATAACGCTCGCGTCCTGGATCCAGCCTGCGGCGCTTCGGTCTTCCTCGTCTTGGCGTTCCGGCGACTTTATCAGGAGCGGTGGAAAGCCACCGACCAGCGCCCGGATGCCAAAGCCATCCGCGAGATTCTGGACAAGCAGCTCGCCGGCTTCGACATCAGCGACTCCGCCATCAAACTTGCCGCCCTTAGAGCGTGTCCGAAAATTGCGCGGGGTCCTGCGGCGAGGGATTTTGGCTGTGGCCAAGGCGGCGAGGTCCGAGCATCCCCAACGCGGGCTGTAAGGACCGAGCCAACGCAGGCCACGGACAAAAGACCCGCCGCCCGGAGGGTTTTCGCGCCAAAGGCCGCCTGGCTTCGTTGCTCCTCAGTCGAAGATCCAGGGAGGATATTCTCCTTCGTTGCGCCTCGCCATCCGGCCTTTGGCGCGAAAACAGGACCCCGCGGAATTTTCGGACACGCTCTTAGCCTTTACCTCACCGCCATCGAACTCGACCCGAAACCCGTGCCGCCGGAGAAACTCAAATTCCGGCCACTGCGGGACAAAGTCCTTTTCAACTTCCGACGCGAGGGTGTTGACCCGGTGGAAGGCGCAGTGGCTGGCAGCCTCGGTGAACATGTCGGTCGCCGGTTCGATGGGCAGTTTGATCTCATCCTCAGCAATCCGCCGTGGACCAGCTTGAAAGGCAAGGAGCGCCCGCTGGCCGAAGAGTTCAACCGACTGAGCAAAGCCATCATCGCTCTCCGCGCGGACCAGCTAACGGCTGACGCGTATGAGAATCCCGACTTCGGCCCGGACCTGCCGTTTGTCTGGAAGGCGACGGAGTGGTGCAAACCCGGTGGCCGTATCGCAATGGCGCTTCCCGCGCGCATTCTGCTCAAACAGGAAGACATTCCACGCCGTGCCCGTGAGACTTTCCTGCGACTGGTCGAGGTCACGGGCATCATCAACGGCACGAACCTGTCGGATACGGCGGTGTGGCCGCAGATGAGCCAGCCGTTCATGTTGCTTTTCGCCCGCAATCGGAAGCCCAGAGCCGGTCACACGCTGCGGCTTGTCACCCCACAGTATGACGCTGCACTGAATCGAAATGGCGAGATGCGGATTGATGCGAAATCCGTTCAGCCCATCGAGGTGGAGGCGACGTTTGAACGACCGTGGATTTGGAAGACGGTGGCGCTAGGGACGCCATTGGACGCCGAGGTTGTTAGTCGTCAGAGTTCTTCGGGCCTTTCATCGCTTCTTCGCTATTGGGAATCAACGAAGCTCCCTGCTTCCCAAGGTTACAGAATCGCAGAGGACCAAGAGCAGTTCGACGCGAAGTTCCTAAACGGACTTCCAGACGTCACATGCTCAACGCCCGGTGAATTCACAATCGAAACTCGACTTCTGCCGCGCTTCTCCAGAAACACACTCAACCGCCCGCGGAAGAGGGAGAACTATTCCGCGCCCTTGGTATTGCTAAAGGTAGCCCCGGGCATTGGGGTCGAACTGTACCGGGCAGTTTTGTGCCTTGAAGACGCGGCTTTCAATGAGAGCTTTTATGGATATTCAACAGGAGGACACCCTCACTCAGTGCTCCTCGCTCGCTATCTCCAGATTTTCGCACACTCGACTGTTTGGATGCACTACGTTCTCAGCACCAGCAGCGAGTTTGGCGCAGAGCGCCGGAAATTACAGAAAGGAGATCTCGACGACTGCCCGATCTTCCCCTTCGAGAAGCTGACAGCAGAGCAACGCCAAACCGTGTCTCGCCTTTCCGACCGGCTTATTGCCCGCGATCTGACGGTGTTCGACGAGATAGATTCCTTCTTCGGAAGCCTGTTCGGCCTCGACAGCAAAGACATGGAAGTCGTGCGCGACACGGTAGATGTGGCGATGCCCTACATCGAGTCACGCAGCCGCGCCTGCAATCCGCCTCGTCCGGCGGAGCGTGAGCGTTTCCGCAAACGGCTGGAATCCATCCTGCGCCCATTCTTCAAAGTCACGGGGGACGAACCGCAGGTTGAACTCTGGAAGCCGGATGTGCCTTTCCTCCAATCCTCCGCGCCCTTCGGCCTGCTGTTCATCTCGAAACGCGGCACGAGGATGCCTGCTCCGGACGCTTTGTTCCGCGACGTGCTGCTCAAGTTGGCCGAGGATACCGGCAGCACGCGCATCATTCAGCAAGTCGAGGGCGGCTTGCTCGTGGCATTGCTCAACCAGTACCGCTTTTGGACGCCCAGTCGGGCGCGATTGATCGGGGCAGAACTGGTCCGCGAACATCTCGACGTTTTCGAAGCCTGACGCATGTGGCTCGAAATGTTTAAGGAGGTATGGGATGGCACTGAGTTGCCACATAAACGCCTTTCTCTGCGGACTTGCCTCATCGTCGAACAAGCCATCGTTCGCGCATGGCGGTGGATGATCGAAAACCCGCAACCGAGTTTCGACCTCGACACAGCAGAAGAAAATGGCGTGACCCATCGCCTCCACGAAACTCTGTTCGATGTCGTGTTCAAGAATGAACTCGTAGATGGATTCAACAAGGATGTGTTCACTGTGGGTGCGCGTGGCACTGAACTGAGAAATTTCGACGGCCGCAAACGTGATTTGAAGCCGGACTTGATCGTGGGGTTCATCAACCGCCCGAGTGTGGCTTATCCAACGCAAGATTGGCTTTTCATCGAATGCAAACCCGTGGACGTCGACCTCACGGTTGGCGCTCATTATTGTGACAAGGGACTGATCCGTTTTGTCCGCGGCGATTATGCTTGGGCGATGCAAAGCGCCATGATGATTGGCTATGCGCGAGAAGGCTATTCCCTTATTCCCAAACTCTCCGAAGCCCTTGCCTCCCACCGCAAAGAACCGATCCCGACCTCCTTTGGCCCGGAGTCTTGCCCACGCACGCGAGCAACACCGTTCGCCGAACCGACTGCAATTTCCAAGCACCAGCGCACATTCAGTTATATCGAGAACAACTTGCCGGCAGGTGTCGTCGTCATCCGCCATTTGTGGCTGAAACGTGGATGACCATTGCCTCCTGCTTTCGGCCATCGTCACAGCGCAACCTTGCGCACTCTCGTCCATCTCGATGCCGATGCGTTCTTCGCCGCCGTGGAGCAGGCGGCGGACGCCAAGCTGCGCGGCAAGCCCGTGGCCGTTGGCGGCGAAAAGCGCGGCATTATCGCGTCCGCGTCCTACGAGGCGCGAAAATTCGGCATTTACACACCGATGCCAACGGTGCGGGCGCGCAAGCTGTGCCCGAAGCTGATCGTCCTTCCGGGGAATTTCGAGCGTTACGAGCAATTCTCGAACTGGATGTTTGGCTATTGCTACGACTTCACGCCCGACGTCGAGCAGACTTCGATCGATGAAGGCTACTTCGATCTTTCCGCCGCGCGAAAACCGGTGGTTGAAATCGCGCTGACCATCCGCCAGGCCATCGGGCAGCGGCTCAAAATCACCGTCAGCGAAGGCATCGGAACGAACAAGCTCGTCAGCGCCGTGGCTTCGAAACTGACCAAGCCTGCCGCGTTCAATGAAGTTCCGCCCGGCCACGAAGCGGCGTTCCTGCACCCGTTGCCCAACCAATGGCTGCCCGGCATCGGCCCGAAGACGAGCGCGCGGCTCAATGCGGCCGGGCTCGTGGAGATTCGCCACGTCGCCGCGACCCCGTTGGACATGCTGGCGCTGTTGCTGGGCAGCCAGGCGGCGACCATCCGCCAGTTCGCCCGCGGCATTGACGAGCGCCCGTTGATTCCCGCGCGCGAACCGCAAAAATCGTTCAGCCAGCAGGAGACCTTTGCCAGCGATCTGACGGACGAGGAATACGTCGAAGCCACCTTGCGCCGCATGGCGGACCATCTGTTCGCGGCGGTGCGCGACGAAAGCCGCAGTGTCCGCACGCTCACCGTGCGCGTCCGCTACAACGACATGGCCGAAGATCAGGTGAGCGAAAGCCTCCTCGAACCGACCGATCTCGAAACGGACGTGTATGGCCGGTTGCACGGCATGCTCCGCAAGGCGTGGAGACGGCGCGTGAGCCTGCGGCTCGTCTCTTTGAAATTGTCCAACGTTTATGACGGCCGCTTTCGCAGCAAGTTGCCGCTGGAAATCTCCGCGCAACGCCAGGATGCGCAGGCGCGGCTGGCGCGGGTGATTGACGAACTCCGCAGATCGCGCGGCCACTCCGTCCTTCTGCGCGGCCATGATTTCCGTTTGCGCGAGGCGCCGGTGGAGATTGGAGGCGGGGTTGGCGCGTTCGGCAAACCCAATGCGCCGGTTCAAAGCACAGTTCCTAGGGCAAGTCGCGGATCGCGTCGTGAACGGGGCCGAGGTCCGGATCGCGCAGCGCCTGCTGCTTGACTTCATCGGCGTTGCCAAAAGAAAGAGCCATTTTGAACCACGCCATCGCTTCGTCGAGTTTGCCCATCTGGCATTCGTAACAGGCCAGATTGTACGGCACGCTCCATTCCTTGGGGAATTTCTCGATGGCCGGGAATAAGGCATCGAAGGCCTCCCGGTAACGCTTCTCGTAAAAGAGGGAGTTCGCGTAATTCTGCCAGCTCGAGATTTCATCCGGGGCCGCGGCCACGAGCCGATGGCCAACCTCCGCGCACGCTTTCCAATCTTTCATCTTCGCGTGGACGTGCCAGCGGAGCAGCAGGATATCCGGGTGTTCCTGCAAGGTCGGAGAAATGCGCTGTAATTCGTCGAGCGCGTCGGCGTAGCTGCCCAGCACGAGCCAGCCTTCGGCGGCGGAGAAATGGTAACTGTCGGGTGGTTCAAGAGCGGTCATGGGCCACGCTACTTCGCCGGCGAACCCGGCTGCTTCGGCGGCGCGCGGCGGACCTGGTAATTGGTCAACCCCACGTGATTCAACTGCTGGTAGCTCTTAAGGACGACTCCCTTGGAAGCGAGCCATCCGGAAACTTCATACGGTCCCGCGTTGGTGCGGTCCTGGAATTCCGGAATCAAAAGTCCGATGACACTCTGGTCGATCAGAATGTTGTCACCTTCCAACGGAAGATCCTCAGGGCGGGGCTCTCCCTGGCTGCTCACAACAATCGCCGCGTCTTCAAACGCGCGGACCAAATCCTGAATCGGTTCGAGCCGATTGGTGACTTGCGGTTCGGGCGGCGGAGGCTGAATGGGAATGTTGAGCGCCACAAGCGCCTGGCGCATTTTTTCATTCTCGGCTCGCAGGCGGACGATCTCCGCGTCGAATCCGCGCAGGCGCTGAAGTTCGTCGTTGTCGCGGCGAAGCCTGCCGAGTTCTTGATTCTCGGTCCGCAACTTTTTCACTTCCTGATTGGCGGCGCGAAGACGTTCCAATTCCTGGCGGTGCTCGGCAGAGGCGGCTGCCGGGGCGGAGGCCGGTCCGCAACCGGCGCCGAGCAGGAGGCCGGCGAGGGTTGCTGCGGCAGGCACGATCGTTGTGCGTTTCATAAACAAAACCGCGGTCAATTGAGGATCTGGAAAGAGTCGAAGAATGTTTTGGCTTCGGGCGATTCGAGGCCTTTCGACCCTGCGATCACCATGAGGCTGTACATCCGTTTGTTCGCCAGAAAAATGCGCTGGCGCACGGTGAAGCCGCCTTTGACCGAAGCCAGAAACTCGCGCCCCGGATAATTCTTGTGCTTGATGGGCTTCTCGCTGATCAGTTCGCCGCGCAAATCGGACAAGGCTTGTTTTTGGACTGCGTCCAGAATCTTGTTCGGATCTTTCAGCACGGCGGCATTGGGAGGTTGATCGGAGTAACTGACGGCCAGGCCCGCGAGATTGCTCATGGCGGAGACGATCCGATAGGTCTTGGACTCGAAGCCGGTGCTGGTTTTTGGCTCATCCTTGATCGGATTCGGCGGCATAGTGACGCTGAAATTCCCGTCCGGCGGGGAAAAGGGCTTCCAATAGGTCAGGGCATTCTTGGGATCCCTTTCACCGCAACCGGCGGCCAGGCCGAACGCCGCCGCCAGCACCACGGTCCACCCAGCGCGTCCATCAAGGGCTTTGAGGATTGAGTTCATGGTGAGCCATTATACTCGCTGGCCGCTCGAAGTCAGCTTCGTTTCAAGCGGTGCTGGTGGCTGGGCGACGAGAGCTGTGAAGCCGGTCGATCTTCGGCTCTCACGGTGGCCACCTGCAACCCCTCTGCTTTTGCCAGCTCAGCTTGACGTGGGTCGAACGTGAGAAAAACCTCGGTTTCAAGCAACAACGCGCACGCGACATGAAGCAAATCAATAGACCGGGCCCCGATTCGATCAGCGTGCGTGGTCGAAAGTCGGCGCGCCCGATCTGTCGCAGTGTCCATATCCAGCACGATCTCTTTGAATGCGCCACGCTTTATGAACCCAATCAGGCGCGACACGGCGGCGTCTCGTTCCCGGTTGATTCGCATGCGCAAACCGGACGGGAGCACGCGTCGCTCGTGAAAAGCGCGCAGCCGGATGCCGTTCTCAACTTCGAGGCCATGCAACGGCAGGTAGAAAATCGGTGGGCGTCCCAGCCGACGATACTCCGCTCCCGCCTGCTCCGCGCCTGCCTCGCCAGTGACCAGCCGGAGAATGAAACTGCTGTCCGCGTAAACCCTCATCGCCGGGACTCCTCCAGAAGGGCGACCGCGCTGACCGGGGATCGCGGAGCTCGCAGCGCTTCATCTAAGAGTTCATCGATAGCGCGCGCGCGTTCCGCGTCGTCCTCCTCTCGGTCTGCCGGTTGAATGACCCAAAGCGGCTTGCCGTTGTCCGTGACTTGCACGCTCTGGCCGGAACGAGTCCAACGTTTGACTTTGAGCGGTTCACGAACCAACTGGCGCAATGGAATCGTTTTCATGTCGTCTGACGGTAATGTCAGACGACGCGAGCGTCAACGCGTTTCGCCCGTCCGCCCGCCCCTCGGCAAACAACGGTGCAGGACTCCCGCCGAGCCCGGCGTCGATGGCGAGTCCGCCCAGGACATTCGCCCACCCTTACCGGGGGGGGGCGCGCCGGTTTCACCCTCGACCTGGCAGCTTTCCTTGAACCGTTCTGAGACGCGACGTAGTCTGGCGCCATGGCTCGGTCCTGGAATCCGCGCGCAATATGTGCCATCGCACTGTACGTCGCGCTTCATACGGCCTCGGCGCAGGCGCCCGAACTTGTGCGCGTGCCCGAAGGATTCGCGATCGAGAAGGTGGCCGGGGATCCGTCCGTCGTCTTCCCCATGTTCGCGGCGTTCGATGAGCGCGGAAGATTTTTCGTGGCCGAATCGTCCGGGTTGGATTTGTACGCCGAACTGCGCGCCCAAACGCGCCAATGCCGCGTCAGCCTTCTGGAGGACCGCGACGGGGACGGCCGATTCGAAACCGCGCGCGTGTTCGCGGACCGCCTGGTTTTCCCCATGGGCCTGGCGTGGCGCGAGGGCCGGCTCTACGTGGCGGACCCGCCGGACCTGGTGGCTTTCGCGGACAAAAATGACGACGGCGTCGCGGACGAACGCACGGTCGTCCTGACCGGATTCGGCCACACGGACAACGGAAGTTTGCACGGGCTGACGTTTGGTCCGGACGGATTGCTTTACATGACGATGGGCGAGCCGGATGGATATCGGCTCACGCGGCGCGACGGTTCGATCCTGACCGGGCGCAGCGGCGCGCTGATTCGCTGCCGACCCGACGGCGCCGATCCGGAGGTTCTGTGCCGGGGGTTCGAGAACCTCGTCGAGATCGTGTTCACGCGGGGCGGCGCGATCCTCGGGACCGACAACTGGTATCAGAAACCGGAGGGCGGCATGCGCGACGCCCTCGTGCATCTGGTCGAGGGCGGTTTGTATCCCATGCAACCGGACCAGGGAACGCACTATCCGCTCACGGGAGATCCTTTGCCTGCGACCGCGCTGTACCCGGCGGTGGCCTTGAGCGGATTGGCCCTCTATCGCGGCGATTCCTTCCCGATGGAGATGAGGGGAAATTTATTCTCCGCCCAGCACAATTCCCGCAAAGTCGCGCGGCACATCCTGATCCCCGAACATGAAACCTTCCGCGTGGCCGATCATGAATTCATTGCGAGTGACGATCCGGATTTCCATCCGTCCGATGTGTTGGAGGACGCGGAAGGCGGCTTGCTCGTGGTCGATACGGGAGGGTGGTACGTGCAGCATTGCCCGACAGGACGAATCCGAAATTCGCGCGCGCCCGGCGGCATCTATCGCATCCGGCCGATGACGCTGGCCCGCATCGACGATCCCTGGGGGCTGAAGATCTCCTGGAACGCGCGGCGCGCCGAACAACTGGTGCCTCTGCTCGAAGACCGGCGCTGGGCTGTGCGTGACCGCGCGCAGCTATTGCTCTCGAAGCGGGGAGCCGAGTCGATCCCGGCGCTCGCGGCCCTGTTGGCTCGCGCTGCCAGTTCCCCAGGACACGACGGTAGGGCTGCGCTGCCGCGCAGCCGGTTTTCAGTCGATGCGGCGGCGCAGCAGCACCGCCCTACCCTCGACGCAAAACTCCATGCGCTCTGGGCGTTGTCGGCCATTCCGGATCCGGCGGCCCTCGTGCCCTTGCGCAATGCCCTCACAAATCGAGAACCTGACCTGGTGTGCGTGGCTGTTCACGCGCTGGGATTGCGTGCCGACCGTGAATCCACTCCTGCGCTGTGCCGGCTGCTTGAGTCAGCGTCTCCTCAAGCGCGACTCGCCGCCGCCCAAGCGCTCGCTCGATGCGGAAACACAGACGCCGTGCCCGCAATTTGGTCGGCCTTGCGCCAGCCGGGTGTTGGCCGGTTCCTGGAGCACGCGCTGATCCACGCCGCGTATCAGATCGCAGATGAGGCGGGCTTGACCCGCGCGCTCCACGACGCGCACTCGCGCGTGCAGAAGGCGGCGCTGCTGATCCTGGATCAACCGCCGCGGAACATGTTAACGGCGGATGCGGTGATCGCGCGCCTCTCTTCGGAGGATTCCGATCTGCGCAAAACCGCTCTCCAAATTCTGCAAAAGCACAAAGAATGGACGCTCCACGCGTCGGAGGTCACGCGAACGCTTCTGCTCAAAACCGAATCGGCCGGTGACGAACCGGCCGTTCTGCGCAACCTGATTCTCGCGTTCCAGAGCGACGCCGCGGTTCAACGATTGGTCGCCGAAGCGTTGACCCGGTCCCTCAACTCGCAGTCCTCAGACCGCGCGGTTCTTCTCTGGGAAACGTTGGCTCAAGTCAGCTTGCGCGCGCCGTCGCGGGTGTGGGTCGATGCGCTGCAAAGCAGCCTGGCCAGCCCTTCTCCCCAAACGCGATTCCACGCCGCCAAAACGGCGGCGCTCTGGCAGATTCCGGACCTGGACGCACCATTGCTCGCCGTGGTGGATGACACGACGGCGGGCGCCGAACTGCGGATGGAAGCCATGCGCGCGGTGCTCCCCCGCCACGCCCGGCTCTCGCAAGCCGCGTTCGATTTGTTACTCGCCGGAGTTGGATCTCAATCCAATCCGGTATCCCGCCTGACTGCGGCAGGCTTGCTTGGCAAAGCCGAATTGACCGACGCTCAGATCAAAACGCTCCTGGAGTCCATTCGCCAAGTCCCGCTCCTCTCGCCTTCGATTCTCACGCCGGCCCTGGCGCGCGCCGGTGAAAACGCCTATCCGCTCGTGCTGGCTTATCTTTCGGACGCCCTCCGGAGCGGTTGGCGGCCCGGCGACGAAGAAGCGGCCAGACTGGTTCGCAACGCTCCAAAACCATTGATCGAAGAGTCGAGCCGCTGGGTCGCGGAGGTTAAGCGGATGAAAGCAAGCGAGAGCCAGCGCTTGTCCGGCCTCGAACCGCTGCTCAAAGGCGGAGAAATCGGGCGAGGCCGGGAAATATTTTTCGGCGTCAAAGCCGCGTGCTCCGCTTGTCATCGCGTCGGCCACCGCGGCGGCGTCATCGGGCCGGACTTGACCAAGATCGGCGCCATCCGCGCGGGCCGCGATTTGCTGGAATCGATTGTGGTTCCGAGCTCGACGTTCGCCCAGGGTTACGAGAGCTACAGCGCGACGCTCAAGGATGGGCGCGAGATCGACGGCATCCTCGTGCACCAAACCGCGGAGGCCATCCGGATGCGTGACGCCGGCGGCGCGGAGCACTTGATCCACCAGCAAGACGTTCAAGAATTGAAACGCCGGGCCACGTCGCTGATGCCGGACGGATTGGACAGCGCTCTATCCCCGGGCGAGTTTCGCGACCTCCTCGCCTTTCTTCAGAGTCTGAAGTGAATATTTGGAGAAACTTTCCGTGAACCTAACGGTAGGGCGAGTCTGTCCCCAGCGAGCCGAGTCGGACGTGTTCTGCGCTCGTCGAGCGGCTCGCCGGGACGGACTCGCCCCACCGGATGTAACGGCGCGTTCTTAGAGCGTGTCCGAAAATTGCGCGGGGTCCTGCGGCGAGGGATTTTGGCTGTGGCCAAGGC